>ONAV01000100.1 GCA_900315925.1 uncultured Selenomonadales bacterium
CGGCTCCGTGGAACCCTGGCAACACAATTACTGCGGATTGGGGACTATCGGTAAAGGTGTCCAGGGAGCTGCATTTAAAACGACCCGGGAGGGTGTGCGGGCCCATATCCAGCACCTGTTAGCGTATACGAGCCATGACTTACCTAAAACAAAACTGATAGATCCCCGTTATGAAAAAGCGCATAATCTTCGTCTGCAGAATGGGCTTATTACCAAATGGTCCGGCCTGAACTGGACCTGGGCCATGGGCGGCGAATATGCGGAAAAAGTCATCAACACGCATCAGCTGATGCTGCGTTGCCCGGATAAGGAACCGGAAGGAATGTGGACGGACCACAAAAAACAGCAAAAAGAGCTGGAAAAACTGTATGAAAAGAAAATGAAGGAACGCAATAAACTGGAACAATATAAATATGAAAAACCTAAACATGAAAAATATAAAAGTGAAAACCGTAAAAATGAAAAGGAAAAGAATAACAATGAAAAACATAAAAATGAAAAACGCAAAAAGTAAAGAGGCCTGACCATGCATATCGTCTTATACCAGCCGGAGATTCCGGCCAACACCGGCAACGTAGTTCGTCTGTGCGCAGTAACAGGCTGCCATCTGCACCTGATCCGCCCTCTTGGTTTTTCGACGGATGACCGGCAGCTGAAACGGGCAGGGCTGGACTACTGGCATCTGCTTAAGATAGACTATTGGGATGACATTCACGAGTTGTTTGAAGCGTATAAAGTTAATCCTAAATATTTTCTGACCAGCAAGGCCGCGAAAGGTTATACCGAAGTGCACTATGATCCGGACAGCCTGTTGGTCTTCGGCAGGGAAACCTCCGGGTTGCCGGACTGGATCCACGAAGAATTTCCGGAGCAATGCCTGCGCATTCCCATGATTCCGGATCCCAAAGCACGTTGCCTGAACCTGTCCAACGCGGTGGCGGTAGTGACATATGAGGCCTTCCGCCAGCAGCCGGATTTTGGCGGATTAAGCCTGACGCCGACGTTTCATTCCGGCAAACTGAATTCGCAGTATGAATTATAAATAAGCAGCGGATTTCAACAATTCTGCTTTTGATAACAGATGAAGAAACGGATATATCTTGTCTGAACAGTTACAGGAGGCGCCATGATCGTTTTGAAAGAGTTTGAATTCGACGCGGCCCATTACCTTCCCAGCTATAACGGGAAGTGCGAGCACTTGCACGGGCACACTTATAAACTGGTGGTAAAAGTGGACGGGCGTCCGGATATGGAAGGCATGGTACTGAAAACATTGCAATCTGGGTGTGGGATCAGCTGGCAAAACCGGTATATGCAGAAAACCGGCGGCTGTATGAAGTGGAAGTATGGGAAACCCGGACCAGCGGCTGCATATACCGCGGCGAATTTTACGAAGGTGAATTATGTTAAATGAGGCATTGGAAAAAAAGAAACAGTTTTTGAAAGATGTGCAGTCAGAACAGGACAGCCGCAATATCCCGCTGAAACATGTGGGTATCAGCGATTTGCGCTGGCCTTTGGTGCTGCGCGACCGGCAGAAAGGGGAGCAGCATACGGTGGCCACGGTATCCGTGGCGGTGGATTTGCCGAAAGACCTGCGGGGTACTCATATGAGCCGTTTTGTGCAGTGCCTGCAAAAACTGGATATCGTCAATCTTTCCGCACTGGAAGAGGTGCTGGATGATTTGAAAGAAAGCCTGCTGGCCGACAGGGCATTTTTGAAGCTGGAATTTCCTTATTTTATCCAGAAGGAAGCACCGGTAAGCGGACTGAGTTCTGTCATGGATTTGAATTGTGTGTATACGATGGAAAAAGGAACCCGTTTTACCCAAAAGGTCGAAGTGCAGGTGCCCATTCAGACATTGTGTCCCTGTTCCAGGGAAATCAGCGCCTATGGAGCTCATAACCAGCGGGCCGTGGCGTCTTTGGAGATTGAAGCCAGTGAGTTTGTCTGGATTGAGGAACTGGCGGAAATGGCTGATGCAGGCGCCAGTGCTCCGGTGTACGGATTGTTAAAACGTCCTGATGAAAAGTTTGTGACGGAAGAAGCCTATGACAATCCCCGTTTTGTAGAGGACGCAGTGCGGGAGATCGCTCTGCGGTTAGAGGCGGATCCCCGTATCAGCTGGTATCGGGCGACGGTAAAAAGTTTTGAAAGCATTCACAATCATAATGCGTTTGCCTGCGTGGAAAAAGGGTGGAAATGATGCTGTACGAA
>ONAV01000099.1 GCA_900315925.1 uncultured Selenomonadales bacterium
AAAGAAATATCTGCTGGGGACGTCCTTTGCCCGTCCGCTGATCGCCAAGCACCTGGTGGACATTGCCCACAAGGAAGGCGCCGATGCGGTGGCTCACGGTGCTACCGGCAAGGGCAACGATCAGGTGCGTTTTGAACTGACTGTAAAATCTCTGGATCCGGATCTGGCCATCATCGCGCCCTGGCGTGAATGGGAACTGCGTTCCCGCGATCAGGAAATCGATTATGCGGCTGCCCATAACATTCCCATTCCCGTATCCCATGAAGACGACTATTCCATGGACCGCAATATGTGGCATCTGTCCCATGAAGGTTCCGATCTGGAAGATCCCTGGAACGCGCCTCAGGCGAAGATGTTCCGGGTAACCTGCACGCCGGAGACCGCGCCGGATAAACCGGAAATGATCGAGCTGGAATTCGAGCAGGGCGTTCCGGTATCCGTAAACGGGAAGAAGATGAGCCCGGCCCAGCTGGTGGAAACCCTGAATGCCATCGGTATCCGCAACGGCGTAGGCATCAGCGATATCGTGGAAAACCGTCTGGTGGGCATGAAGAGCCGCGGTGTGTATGAAACTCCGGCGGGCGCCATCATCTACTATGCCCACAATGAACTGGAAAACCTGTGCCTGGACCGGGATACCTATCATTACAAAGAAGGCCTGGCCATCAAATATGCGGAACTGGTGTATGACGGAAAATGGTTCTGCGCGCTGCGGGAAGCTTTGGAAGCTTTTGTTAACGAAACCCAGAAGACCGTTACCGGTACGGTCCGCCTGAAACTGTATAAAGGCAACATCATCAGCGCCGGCGCCAAATCCCCGTATTCCCTGTACAGCAAGGAATATGTAACCTTCGGCGAAGACGAAGTATATGATCAGAGCGACGCAACCGGTTTCATCAATCTGTTCGGCCTGCCGTTAGCCGTACGGGCCATGATGAAGAAAGGCACGTTAAAATAATGGCCAAATTGTGGGGCGGTCGGTTCAGTAAGAATACGAACGAATTAGTGGACGCATTCAATGCGTCCATTAATTATGATAAGCGTTTGTATCAGGAGGATATCCGGGGCAGTATTGCCCATGCCAGGATGCTGGTAAAATGCGGCATTATTCCGGAGGCAGACGGAACGAAGATCGTGGCGGGACTGCAGGATATTCTGAAAGATATTGAAGCCGGCAACTTTGAATTCAGCGTAGCGCTGGAAGATATCCATATGAACGTGGAAGCGCGCCTGACGGAACGGATCGGGGATGCGGGGGCAAGACTGCATACGGCCCGGAGCCGCAAGGAGGTTGCGGAACTGCTGCTGGAATTTGAAAAAGTGATCCTGTCTGTGGCAAAGCAGCATGACAAGACACTGATGCCCGGCTATACCCATCTGCAGCGGGCCCAGCCTATTACCTTCGCCCATCACCTGCTGGCCTATTTCAATATGTTGCAGCGTGACTTCCGCCGTCTGCTGGGCGTGTGGGAGGATGCGGACATCATGCCCCTGGGAGCCGGGGCCATTGCGGGAACCACGTTCCCCATTGACCGGTTCTATGTAGCGGAGCAGTTAAATTTTAAAAATGTGTATGCAAACAGCATGGATGCGGTCAGCGACCGGGATTATGTGCTGGATTTCCTTTCTTTTGCCTCTGTATTGATGATGCATATGAGCCGCCTGTCCGAAGAGCTGTGCCTGTGGAGCAGCACGGAGTTCGGTTTTGTGGAGCTGGACGATGCTTTTGCCACCGGTTCTTCCATGATGCCCCAGAAGAAAAACCCGGATATTTCCGAGCTGGTGCGGGGCAAGACGGGCCGTGTCTACGGCGAGCTGATGGCTATGCTGACTACATTAAAAGGGCTGCCTTTGACTTATAATAAAGATCTGCAGGAAGATAAGGAAGGTCTGTTTGATGCTATTGACACGGTGAAGTTCACGCTTCAGGTCTACAGGGACATGATCGCTACCATGACGGTAAATACTGACCGGATGCGGTGGGCGGTGTCTCACGATTTTTCCAATGCTACGGATCTG
>ONAV01000098.1 GCA_900315925.1 uncultured Selenomonadales bacterium
CAGGATTTCCTGCGTTGGCATAAATCAGAACCTTCTGCCCGTCCTGCGTCACGCTTTCCTTACCCCGGACGTTCTCCAGCCGTTCCCGTTCAGCCTGCGCCTGTTTCTGTTTTTCCTGCATAACTGCCAGCGTAGCTTCATCCGGATCCAGATACACGGTGCCGGTAAAACCGTCAACGACTGCCATTTTACCCTCCAAATCCGTATGAATCTGGGTGCCGGTGTTGACCACAGTGGCAATGCCCAGGTTCCGGGCCAGAATAGCCGTGTGGGAACTGGCACTGCCGCCGGACAGCACAAATCCTAATATTTTTTTTGTATCAAGCTGCATGGTTTCGCTGGGGGCCAGGTCATCCGCTGCCAGAATCACCTGATCATACTGGGAAAAATCAATCGCCGGGCCGCCGCTTAAAATCTGCTCCACCCGGCGGGAGATATCCAGCACGTCCGCTGCCCGTCCCTGCATGTATTCGTCATCCATACCCCGGAACATGGCGGCAAGTTCCTGGGCGGTCCTGTCCACAGCCGCTTCCGCATTCAGCATCTCTTCCCGGATATGACTTTCCACCCCTTCAATATACTCATCGTCTTCCAGCATCATCTGGTGGATCTCAAAGATGGCGGCGTCTTCTTCCCCGACTGTCTCCAGCGCTTTTTCATATAATTGCCTCAACTGGGCCGCAGCCTCTTCCCGTGCTGACTGAAAGCGCTGCACTTCCGCTTCCGGGTCTGTTATTGTGCGGGCAGCCGTAGAAATTGTATTGCGGTGGAACAAAGCCAGCGGTCCGATGCTGATGGCCCCATATACGGGTTTTCCTGTAATCGTAAGCATACATTTCTCCTGTATAGCAATGACAATGCCCTGCAGGACTGTGCCTCCTTCCCCGGTCCATTTTAACAGTACATTAAACAGTACAGATTATGGAAACGCTGATCCGTCCGTATTTCTATAAATTAGCTTTCAGGAAAGCTTCTACAGCAGCTGCAGCAGCTTCTTCATCCGCGCCTTCCACATCTACGGTGATCACTTCTCCCTGTTTTACACCCAGGCCCATGACGGCAAACAGTTTTTTCAAATCAGCCTTACGGGCGCCTTTGGCCACCGAAATCTTGCTCTCAAATTTTTTGGCTTCTTTGACCAGCAAGCCTGCGGGACGGGCATGAATGCCGGCTGCATCGGTAATGGAATAGGTAAATGTTTTCATACGTTTTTCCTCCCTTTACACAAAATTTAATAACTCAAAACTTGTATACATCTATTTTTATTTTGATAACAAACTCATTCAACGGCATCCTTGCGGGTAAATCCTAAAATGAAGCAGGCAACCAAAGCCCCGACGAGCAGCGCCACAAAATACATGGGCCAGTTGGTCACTACACCGAACACGAACAGACCGCCGTGAGGCGCCGGCACGGTGCAGTTAAACAGCATGGACAGAGCGCCGGCCACTGCGGAACCGATAGCACAGGCCGGAATCACATGCAGGGGATCGGACGCCGCAAAAGGAATCGCCCCTTCTGTGATAAAACTAAATCCCATAATAAAGTTCGTCACACAGGAAGAACGTTCCTGCTTCGTAAATTTCTTTTTGAACAGCAGTGTGCAGAGAGCGATGGCAATGGGCGGAACCATGCCGCCGATCATAACGGAAGCCATGATGCCGGAAGAAACGGCCTGGCCGGATGCTCCGGCAAGGGAAGCAGTGCCGAACACATAGGCCGCTTTATTGATAGGACCGCCGAAGTCAATAGACATCATGCCGCCCAGGATAAATCCCAGAATCACTTTGCTGGAAGAAGACATACCGGCCAGTACACCCGCCAGCCATTTGTTGAACATAGCCGTAGGCGGGTTGATGATGTACGTCATAATAATTCCCATCAGCAGCAATCCCAGCACCGGATACAGCAGCACCGGCTTGGTTCCTTCCAAGGCCTGAGGCAGGCCGGACAACACTTTTTTAAGCCAATTCACCAAATACCCGGCAATAAAGCCGGCAAACAGAGCGCCGAAGAACCCGGAGCCCCCGTTCACCGCCAGGAAGCCGCCTACCACACCGGGCATCAGCGCCGGACGCTCGCCGATACTCATGGCGATGTAACCTGCCAGAATCGGCATCATCATACTGAAGGAAAGGCCGCCAATGTTTTTCAGGAAAGC
>ONAV01000097.1 GCA_900315925.1 uncultured Selenomonadales bacterium
GTCCACCAGATCCAGAATGTCTTCCGCCCGCTTGCGCAGAAGCAAGCCTGCTTCCGTTAACCGCAAGGCATAATTGGTACGGACAAACAGCTTTTTTCCTAGTTCCTCTTCCAGATCCTTTAACTGCCTGGACATGGTGGGCTGGGTAACGTGCAGTCGTTCGGCGGCGCGGGTGATGTTCCCTTCCCGCGCGGTTTCCAGAAAATAACGCAGCACCCGGATTTCCATGATGACGCCTCCTTGGGTAAATTCATTGAAATGAATATAGTAACTTTTTGAATTATAATTTGGTAAGTTCCTGAATTAATAATGGTGTCTTCTCGTATTTTAATTGTTGATCCACCGAATTAGATTCGGTTTCTTCCTGACCGTTATTTGGCAATTTTTGTTTTGACCTTTTAAATTCAGACAGACGGCCTTGTTCTATTTTTCAGTATAACATAAAAATAGACGAAAAGCATATCTGGAAATAAATAATAAGTATTAGACATTTCTGAAGCTGTTTTTTTATAATACAAAGCAGGAACAACATTCAAATTCCAAAAATTAAACAACAGGAGACAAGATAATATGAAAGAAAAAATGTTAGAAGGAAAAGTTGCCATCGTATCCGGCGCAAGCTATGGAATGGGAGAAACCATGGCCGAACTTTTTGCAAAAGAAGGCGCAAAAGTTGTTATGACCGCACGGGGCAAAGAGAAATTAGAGGCGGCGGTCAACCGGTTGAAAGAAGGACAATAAAAATCTGGAAGATGTTAAAAATGTAATTCAAACCGCTCTGACTGTTTACGGCGATCTTGATATTGTCATCAACAATGCGGCCATCGGCGAACAGAAAATGATTGACGAAACGGACGACGAATGGCTGGAGCACGTATATCAGACCAATGTGTTCGGACCTTTCCGTTTTATCCGGGAAGCATTGAAAGTCTTCCTGCCCAAAAACGAAGGCTGTATCATCAACATTTCTTCCGTCAACGGCGACCGTCCTTTCTGCGGGGCGTCCTATACTTCCTCGAAAGGGGCGATCAACACACTGACCAAAAACGTAGCTATGCGTCTGATCAATACCAATATCCGCATCAACGCCGTGGCTCCGGGCGCTACCGTAACACCGGCCCATCTGGCAAACAAAGCCGGAGAACAACCAGGCGGCGCAAAGATGCTGGAGTTCAGCAAACACTTCGTATATTTCCCCGGCCCGGAATGCGATCCCATGGACCAGGCTAACGCCTGCCTCTTCCTCGCTTCCGACATGGGCAAACATGTAAAAGGACAGGTCATCCAGGTCTGCAACGGCGCGTTCCTGTAATCATACGGCAACGTAATTCCACATGAGTTGACTCTGTAAAAGGATGCATTGAGAAAAAGTTTGCGTTGAGAAAAAGCAATCCCTGTCTACGCTGATAGACTTCAGTGGCAGACAGGGATTTTTTAGCATTAAGAAAACTAATATTTTTTTCTGCTCAATACAACAGTGGTGAAATTTTCTCCGGTTTCAGTCCGGTATGGGGACTCAAATAGTATTCCAGGGTAATGTCCGGATTTGCTTTAAGAACCCTGTCAATCAGTTCTTCCGCTTTTTCTTCCTGCTCGATAACCAGAACCACCGGTTTCTCCGCGCCGTATTCCACTCTGATTTTGAAAACAGGAATACCGATACCGCAACAGCCATGCGGTCGGTACGCAGATGGCTGGCTTCGCATGCTCTTAATCTGAGAAACGGGAAGAAACTTTCCCTCAAAATAAATTGCGTTTTCTGAAACTTCATAACGTTCAATCCGCTTGCTGTGTTTGCGGTCTTGTTTTACGTTTTCAAGTTCTTTCCCATGTACAATGCATTCCCATTTCAAAATACCAAACATAATTAAGCCTCAAAACTCCAAACTTGTATCTACTGTCACATCTATATGTAACCGCTGCCATCCCATCTCATTACATGGAAAATTCAACAACGCTGCCTGTGTTTCAGGATAGAATTACTCCCGCAGCCCTTTCAGCAGTCTCCGCAAAAACTTAACAAACTGGGGTACAAAGCCCTTTGTGCCAAAGCCGGCATCAGGGAATATTTCAATATGATACAACGTCATCGCATAGCTGTTTTCGTACTCAACAAACTGATAGGCCTGTTCTTCGGAAAATTGGGGAAAGATACGCTGCACCACCGCCTTCAGCCTGTTAAACGAACGGTTCATCTCGATACGGAAACTGCGATGCACATCGGAAGTAGCGTCTTTCAAAATGACTGTGTTCACAATGCTAAACAAAGCCAGCATCCGCTGATGGCGAAGCAGCATCCCGGCCCAGGCAAGACAGAACTTCTCCTGATCTTCGACCGGTTCTGTAAACGTTTTTTCGGCATCTTCCACCATTTTCTCAATATCTTGCAGCAAAAGTGTCAGGAAGATATCTTCCTTGCAACGAAAATAATTATACAGGTTGCGGCGCGTAAAATTCAGCTTCCGCCCGATCTCCGAATACGTCACTTTGTCGTATCCGATTTCCACATACAGCTCCGCCGCCACGTTTGTAATCTGTTCT
>ONAV01000084.1 GCA_900315925.1 uncultured Selenomonadales bacterium
CTCTCACGCGTCGAAAGTACTGGGCTGGAAGCGGCCTGGGAGGATAGATTGTTGCCGGTCAGAGACGAAGCCCCCGTACAACTAAGTGCGGGGGCTTTTACTTTGTATTATTATAGCTTGGATCAAGTGATTTAATCGTTATGATGCTCTGCGTAAAACTCATTATAATCTTTTAGCATATATTGCAGGAGAGACGGCGTGTCCAGTCCGTAAGGGCAACGGCTCTTGCATAAATCACAATGCACGCATTCTTCGATCTTCTGCATTTTTGCATGCCATTCATCGGTCATGAATCGTTTATAGGGCGAACGGCGAAGCAGCATCGCCATTCTGGCTGCCTGTGGAATGTCGATATCCACTGTGCAGGGGAGGCAGTAGCCGCAGCTTCGGCAGAAATTACCGGACAGTTCCTTTCTGTCTTTTTCAATAACAGCTTTTAATTCTTCCGTCATCTGCTGGTCGGCTTCCGTAAGCTTCAGCCACTGGTCCATTTCCCAGTCATGCTGGATGCCCCAGATAGGTACAACGTTATCGTATTCCTGCATAAAAGCATAGCAGGCGGCTGCATTGGTCAGCATTCCGCCGGATAAGCCTTTCATGGCGATAAAGCCCATGTTGTGTGTTTTACAGTCTTTGACCAGTTCGATGTCTTTCTCTGTTGCCAGATAGCAGAACGGAAACTGCAGTGTTTCATATAATCCGGACTCAATCGCCTGATGCGCCACCTTGAGCCGGTGGTTGGAGATGCCGATATGGCGAATGTAACCTTTCTTCTTGGCGTCCAGCGCTGCAGCATATGCGCCCTTTTCATCTTCGGGCGAAGGCATCACAGCCGGATTATGGAACTGGAAAATATCGATATAATCTGTCTGCAGTCGTTTCAAAGACAGTTCGATATGCTCTGTTACCGTTTTGTAATCGGTTCCGCCGCTTTTGGTAGAAATGACAATGTTGTGGCGGACATCGTGCAGCGCTTCACCGATTTTCTCTTCGCTGTCAGTGTACATATTGGCTGTGTCGTAATAATTGATGCCGTTATCATAGGCTTTACGCAACAGCTCTTTTGCAGCCTCGTGTGAAATGCGCTGAATAGGCAGGCAGCCCATTGCAGTTTTTGTCACCATCAGACCGGTTTTGCCTAATTGCACTTTTTTGATTTCCATGATGCCCCTCCTGATTTATAGTACGTTTAAACTAAGGAAACGCTGAGTCAACGAGTTTGAGCAAGTGAGCAGACGGATTAATCGGTTGCATTCGGAATTAATGTTAAAACGATCAGTGAGTCCTCATAATTATTATATACAAAAAATCAATATTTGAATAGAAATGAAATCGAAATTTCTGCAAAGCACGAGAAATTCCGGATAGATTTCTTAGCGAATCTTTGAGCTGCCTTATGCTACAGAGAAAAGACAATAAAGAAAGCATAAGAGAGTAGTCAGGGAAAGGCTAAAAAATGGCAAAGAGAGTCACAATAAAAGGTAAGAAAAGGATTGTCATGAAAGAGAAAATATAGTATAATACAATAGTTAAATTTAAATTATCTCATAAGGAAAACACTGACTGCAAAAACTTGCATGGCTCTCGTCGGGTGTGCAGATTGATGGGTCTTTGGTTCCTTGAGCAATGTAATTGGAGGAATTAGTATGTCCGGACATTCTAAATGGGCAAATATCAAACACAAAAAAGGCAAAGCAGATGCAGCCAGAGGAAAAATAACCACAAAGATCGGTCGTGAAATCACGATTGCCGTACAGATGGGCGGCCCAGACCCGGTTGGTAATATGCGTCTAAAACTGGCGTTGGCGAAGGCAAAGGCCAATAACATTCCGAAAGATAACATTAAGCGTGCGATTGCCAAAGGCGCCGGTGAAACGAACGGTGCAAAATACGAAGAAATTACGTACGAAGGCTATGGCCCGGCCGGCGTGGCCATCATGTTGGATGTGCTGACTGACAACCGCAACCGTGCGGCGGCAGATATCCGTCATGCATTTACGAAACACGGCGGAAATATGGGCGAAACCGGTTCCGTTGGCTGGATGTTCAAACGCAAAGGTATCTTTACGATTGACAAAGAAGCCGGCTACGATGAAGATGAAGTTATGATGATCGCGCTGGATGCCGGTGCGGAAGATATGAAATCCAATGAAGACAGTTTTGAAATTGTGACCCAGCCGGAAGACTACGACGCCGTAGAAAAAGCGCTGGCCGATAACAATATTGAAACCGTTATGTCGGAAATCACCATGGTTCCGGACACAATGGTCACGCTGTCTGATGAGGATGCCGAAAAAGTCCGTAAAACAATTGATATGTTTGACGATATGGACGACGTACAGGAAGTCTATACCAACGCTGACTTGCCGGATGAAGACGACGAGGAATAAGAAAGAGCAGGCAGGCTTCAAATGAGCCTGCCTTTTTTATATTGTTTCACATTTTCGTCATTTGTACCCTGTATAATAGATTGTACTAAGATAGTTTGATGCAGAAGGCTGGAGGAAACAGTATGTTGGCGTTAGGAATTGATCCCGGCACTGCTATCTGCGGTTATGGTGTGGTGGAAATGAAAGGCAGTGTTATGAAGCCGGTGTTTTACGGTTCCATACTGACTGACAAAGACTGGCGTCCGGAAGAGAGGCTGCTGAAGATTCATCAGGATGTTTCTGACATTATTGGTCATTTTCAACCGGAATTTATGTCCATTGAAAAATTGTATTTTAACCGCAACGTCAACACGGCGATACCGGTTGCCCAGGCGCGCGGCGTAGTATTACTGGCCGCTGCCGAGCATAATCTGCCGATTTTGGAGTTTACTCCGATGCAGATAAAAAAATCGGTCACAGGGACCGGCGGGGCGGAAAAAAACCAGATTATCTTTATGGTGCGGCGACTGTTGGGGATTCGTGAAGAAATTAATCCGGACGATACGGCGGACGCATTGGCTGCCGCGATCTGCGGCCTGAATCAGGCAAGGGTGCTGCAGCTGCAGGCAAAAGGCGGCGCACGAATCGGGGAGATTCTGGAAAAACAGCGGAACCCGCTGAGCAAGAGATGAAAGACAACTGTAATAAATAAACTGTATTATAATTATGGTTTTGATAAACGGCATTTGGAGCGTGTATTATGATTGGTTCAGTAAGAGGAACGGTAGCGTATCAGGCGGCAGAATATTGTCTGATTGAAACGGCGGGTGGTGTCGGATACCGTGTGTTTATGCCGGTGTCCCAGATGCGGACCTTGTCCATGGGACAGGAAGTTCGTGTCCTGACATATACGTCGGTTCGGGAAGATGCAATTCAGTTGTACGGCTTTTTGACACAACAATATTATGATTTGTTTGCGCTTCTGTTAAGCGTAAGCGGCATAGGGCCCAAAGTTGCGATTGGCATTTTAGGAGCGGCAAGGCCGGAAGATTTTTATCTGGCGGTGCAGAGCCGGGATCTTAAAATGCTGACCAAGCTCCCCGGTATCGGAAAGAAAACGGCAGAGCGCATGGTGTTGGAACTGAAGGACAAGATCGGTAC
>ONAV01000041.1 GCA_900315925.1 uncultured Selenomonadales bacterium
GACTTGGGCTTCTCCGCCAATTCTTCTACTTCCTCTTCCGTGTTAATCAGGAACGCTGCCGGTTCAATCTCCGTCACGGTGAGCTGCTCTTTTTTACTGATCGCGTCCCGGCGGAAAATCTTAATATAGTTGTAAGCAATGAACAGCCACACCACTATGCTGCCGGCCACAAAGGGCCAGAACCAGAACTCCATTTTGAAAAAGCCTGCCAGGGCATGACCGAAGATACCGCCGGCAGCCAGACATAAAACAGGAAGCAAAATCTGGAACCATTTTGCTTTCTTTTCATCCACCTTGCGGTATTCTATGACCACGTTGTCGCCAGGGTGGGCGCTGATGGGATTCCAGCAGTCAATGTACGCCCGCATGCCCCTCTCCGTTGTCTCTTTAAAATTAACACGAACCTTGGCGCGCTCGCCGTGGGTTTCGGTTACGGTTCCTTTAATCACTTGCAAACTCCTTCTATGATTCTCCCTGAAAATTCATACAACAACAGAACGCATCATTTTGAATGACGCCATTCCCCGAATGCGCAAGCGCAAACACATATCAAGCCATTTACGCATAGGGATAAAAACAAATGTACCCGATGGCAATAATAAAGATCAAGCCGTACATACCCAAAGCTACCAGCAGCCCCTGCCAGGTCCGGGGGTAGCCAAAATTCATATATTCGCCAAAAATGCCCCGCCGATTCAGCAACGTGTATTTGGTGCGGCGCTTGAACCACCGTTCTTTCCTTTCACTGCCGAGAATCCGCGCCGTACCCATGAAAACTAAAAATGACAGCAAAAATACGGTTATAATCCGGTTGGCAAGCGCCTGGGTCGGCACCGTAGAAAGATCAATCATACAGAACTCCATTCCGTTGTCATACTCCGGAGCCATGCTTTCGCAGCCTCCTGCTTCTGACAACTCCGTGTAAAATCAAAACTCCAGATACTTGTCCGGCATCAGCCGCACCAGTTCCTTTAAAAACTCATCACTGCAGCAGAAAATAACCGCAGCCAGCCCTTTTCCTTCTTTAAACGCAAGGATGCGGGTGGGGTTGGCATCCGCCATATTGTAACGGTGGATATAATGCTTGATGCGGGTACGACGGAAAAAGTCGTGGCGGTAATGCTGGGCAAAGCTTTCCGTTTTGCTCAGATCTACTTTGTAGCTGCCCTGCTTCCACAAGCCGATGCTCACAATCTCCAGCTCATTCTGGCGCAGGATCACCTCGTAGCGGTAAAACACTTTCCAGATCCAGAGCCCCAACCAGAGAAAATTGAGACCCATGCCCACAGGACTGATAACGCCGGTACTGTTAAAACGGAACCCTTCATACGCCCAGCTGCAGCAGATGGCCAGCAACGCCATATAAGCCAGCCCCATCTTGCCGCTGCCCCGGGTGGTGGTCTCCCGGCAGATTTCCTTATTCTTCAAAAAACTCCCTCCAATACGCGTGAACGTTTCAGCGAGACACACTGATGCTATCACAAAGGTTGGATACATGTACCTTTTCTTCGCTTCCAACAGCATACATGTACCCACTTTAAAATTATGCCATATTATTATAACAGAAATAATCTAAAAAAGATAGAGGAAGAAGGTGGATTTAAGCAAAAATAAATGTCTATTCCAGAATTACTTTTGGCACGACCATAACCCGGAAATGATTTTTCGAAAACGAAAAGAGGCTGCAACAAACGTTGCAGCCTCTTATTAATACTAAACAGCAATCAAATCAGAAGTGTGCGTCAAGCAATATATAAACCTTAATCAACACAATATATCCGATTCAAATTAGAATGTAACTGCCAGCTCGCTCCAGAGAGTCTTGGCCTTCTTATCGCTGTCTTCTTTGCCCTTAATGTCAAAGTATTCCACAGTCGCAATCATGTTCTTGGCAACGGTTACATTACCAGCCACGCTCCAGCCCTTAAAGCCCTGGTTTACAAAATCCATTGCCAGACCGTCCATGGTATGAGCAATAAAGGTGCCAGCGCCCTGATCATAATATTTAGCAGTCAGGCCCCAGGTACCAGGTTTTGCTGCCTCAGCTCCGGCATAGGTTGCAGTGACAACAAAGCCGTCAGTATCGGCATCTTTTCCATTGTATTTCGCGTCCACATCTGATTTCAGATAAATAGCACCCAATGTCGCTTTGCCGAAGTTATATCCGGCCTGTACGCTCCATACGCCATCATCATCAAAGTTATCTACATCTTTATTAGTGAGAGCATTTTTCGCATCATGGAATTTATCATAGGCAACATTCAGTGAAAATTTGCCGGAATCATAACCAAGGTTTGCGCCCCAGAATTTTCCATATTTTACATCTCTAAAATCCAAGTCTGATGCACCATTGGTCGGTTTTCCAACATAAGCGCCAAATTTTACTTTGTCGCCATAGGCAATCTTGATACCATCCATACGGGTATCGTACAGGTTCGCATCGCCCAACTGGAAGTCATGGCGACCGGCTCTTACCTTAACTCCGCCAACGCGGCCATCCAGATATGCACGCTGAAATTCAGTTTTTTCACCTACGGTACCTTCACCGATATTATGCAAATTCTGCAACATGCCAGTGTAAGTCCAGCCGTCATTTACCGTCCCGGTAAACCAGATACGGGAACGAAGTGCGTTTTCATGGGCATTCTCATCATAACCTTTTCTTTTGTGATGCGCATAATGATAACGGAACTGACCGGTAATCTTTACATTATCGGATTTCTTTTCCAAAGCCGCTACACGAACATTTAATTTGTCCAGTTCGTCTGCAAATTCAGCAGCCAGTTTGTCTACATTTGCGCCTTTGGCCATTGCTTTCGCAACGATCTGCGCCATTTCATAACGGGTCATCAGGCGGTCGCCACGGAACGTGTCGTCGCCATAGCCTTCGATGACGCCGGCAGCTGCCAGTTTGGCGATGCTGTCATAAGCCCAGTGTCCAGCCGGAACGTCGCTGAACGGATTTGCGGCATAAGCAGAAGCAGTTACGCCCAATGCCATTGCCATTGCCAGTACTAAAGATTTTTTCATTTCGTTTTCCTCCTTCTCAGAAAAACCTTTTTATTTATTATAAGGCGCTTTCAGAGAACAGGCTTTAATCCGTCCCAGCTCGAGTGACCGTGTTTCCTCTGCTTTGCAGATAAATCCTTTCCCTTGTCCACACCGTATAATCTATCATCATTACGTGTAAGACACCTTAATGTAAATTGCTTTGGTTATTATAACAAATAAATCAGTATTTTGTAAAGTAAAAATTCAATAATATGCAAAAACTATTTAGCATATAAAACGCCGGGGCTTCTTGGACCCCAGCGTTGGAATAATCACAGGTTGTTACTTTATTCTTGAATTTTTCTTTTTCTCTTTATCCTCAATGGTACGGTTAATGTAACGTTTGAGTTCAGAAGCGAAAGTCTGCTGCTGCCAATCCGTACGCAGCGTCAGCACTTCTTCAATTTCACCCTTGATATACATTTTTTTATGATAATACTTTCCAGTTAAACGATTATACGAAGCGAACTCCCCTTTCATAAAGGTTTCCAAAGTCGGTTCCCTGCGGAAATTAAGCGGCGTTTCCTTGATTTCGTCCAACCGCATGGCTACGACTATCTCCGCATCAACCTTCTCACAGATTGTCGTCAAGGTCGCCTGATCAAACGAAGTCAATCCGTCATCCGGTATTACAGCAGCTACTTTCTCATCATCCATCAGTTCATAATCCGGATATTTAAACTTGTCAATCATGATATCCCAGTAATAACCATTAAAATCGGCAGCCCGTTCTATCAACTTATCATTAACCTGAATGGGCACGACGGCCACTCTTGCCGCTTCTGCCGTACCGGCGAACGGGACATTCATAAACATGACTGCCAGTACCGCAAATATAAAAGTAAATATTTTCTTCATGCCTTTTCCTCCTGCAAATGAGATATCTCTAGTCTAAATAACTACTGCATATAATACCATATTTTAATCAAATGTGCCAGTCACATTTGTGAAATTTTACAAAACTTGTAAAGAAATATTTTGAGATGATTTATTCCATGAATCCATACAAAAACGGGACTGCTTTCGCAGTCCCGCCAATGTTTAAAACTTTGTAGCTAATTCTTCGTTATTCACAACGGAATGGCTTGTTCAATTACAATTTCAATTTGTAAATACTACATACATTGCTTCGCGTGAATCGGTCTACGTTAGCAAATTAGAACCGCAGCTGGAATTCACTCCACATAGTTCTTGCCTTTTCCTTAGTCTGGCGGCCCTTCAGGTCATACCAGGTCAGGCCTAGCATCATGTTCTTAGCAATGGTATAGTTGGCGCCAATGCTGTAACCCTTATAACCTTCTGCAAACATATCACCTGCTCTGCCGGTCATGGTATGAGATACAGCTGAACCTGCCGGCGCATGGTAGTACTTAGCTTGGATTCCCCAGGAACCAGCTTTATTAAATTTCGCACCTGCAATGTCAGCGGTAACTACAAAACCGTTCTTGCTGGCATCTTTTTCAATAATAGCTTCATTATCGCTATTTGTATGCATATATAGGAATCCTAAGCCAAACTTATCTGCTAATTTACCGTACAAATTAGCATTCCAAATGTCTACGCCGTCACCGTCGCCTTTAACATCAAACTTATCATAAGCAATATCGAGTTTTACATTTTTGCCAAAGTCAAATCCCAAGTTTGCGCCATACGCTTTGTCCATTTCAACATAGCCCCAACTGTCATTATGGCCGGTAGGTTTGCCATAATAAGCGCCAACCCGAATCTTTTTCCCATATTTCACAATGATACCATCTAATGCATCATCATAAATATTGCCATCGCCAGCCCACAGTGCGGTACGACCTGCTTCGATAAAGGCACCGCCCAGACGGCCATCTAAATATGCACGGTTCAAACTGGTAGTCTCGTCGCCAACATTATCTACCCACGGTGTTTCAGTACGATGGAACTCCTGGGTGTTTTCCAAGCGTGCACGATAAGTCCAGTTGTCATTTACCTGACCAGCAAACCACAGACGGGTACGCAGACGATTACGGTTTGCTTTTTTTGTTAAGGTCGGATCTTTTTTAGCTGCCTTATCTGCAGCGGATTTGTAAACTTTCTTCGCATAAGCATCGTCATATTTATGATGTTCATAGCTCCAACGAACCTGGCCAGTGATCTTCACATTGTCGGATTTCTTTTCCAGAGCTGCTACTCGAACGCCCAGGGCATCCAGTTCTTCTGCAAATTCTGCAGCCAGTTTGTCAACGTTAGCGCCTTTAGCCATTGCTTTTGCAACGATCTGGGCCATTTCATAACGGGTCATCAGACGGTCGCCGCGGAAGGTGTCGTCGCCATAGCCTTCGATGACGCCGGCAGCTGCCAGTTTGGAAATGCTGTCATAAGCCCAGTGTCCAGCAGGAACGTCGCTGAACGGATTTGCGGCATAAGCAGAAGCGGTTACGCCCAGTGCCATAGCCATTGCTAATACTAAAGATTTCTTCATTGCGTTTTCCTCCTTTTAGAAAAACAAATTGTATTTATTACAAAACGTTTTTCTGCATCGGAGCCTTGCATTTACTGCTCGAGTGGCCGTGTTTCCTCTGCACTCAGCAATTTTCCTGACAGAATCACGTTTGTAATCTTAAAAAGCGAACATTTAAACATAACTAAGCTTTAATAGTAATTAATTCTATTAGAAATGCTATCACAACTTCATAATTCTGTCAAGTTTTTTGTTAATAAATATAAAAACGGAGCCGCCGAAGCGACTCCGCCTTATTAGGGTTACTTGTTTATTGTGCTACATTCTATTACTTATGAAGCACAAATTTTCTATCTGACTTATGTCAAATTAGAAGTTTACAGTCAAGCTCGTTAACCAAGTCTTGTTCTTAACATCTGCATCGCCGCGAGTCTTCAGATCCATGTACTCTACGTCAAAAATCATATTCTTGGCTACCGTGTACTTGGCACCTGCCCACCAGCCCTTAGCACCATTTTGATACATCACAGCATTAAACGGATTATCAATCCATTCATAACCAGGAGCTATAAAACCACCAGCCGGTACTTGATAGTATTTAACACCGATACCCCAGCTGCCAACTTTAGCAGCCTTTGCTCCGCCATAACCAAGCCCTAAAATGAAGCCATTTTTAGGAGCGCCATCAGCTGCATTGTCGTAGCTAGCATGCAGATAGGTTGCTTCAAAGTTAGCTTCTTTAGCAAACTTAAAGTTCAAGCCCGCATCAAAAATCTTAGTTGTGTCTTTATCAATATCAAAAAGACTGCCTTCAGCAGCTTTGGCTGTGACATGATCATAACCAGCAAATAAGGTAACATTCTTACCCAAATCGGCAGCTGCATTAACGCCCCAATAAGACTTATATTCGGCCTTAGTGCCGCCATTATCTTTAAACGGTACCTTGGCATTGGTCGGTTTGCCATAGAAAGCGTTCAGTCTGACCTTATCGCCATAGGTGAAGTCTACGCCATCCATACGGGTGTTATGTAAATCACCACCGGACAGACGAGCTTTGTTGAAACGGCCGGCAACAGTCTTCACACCGCCCAAACGGCCCTGCAGGTAAGCGCGCTGGAAAGCAGTACCTTCTTCTTGTTCAGTAAGAGTGCCAGTGCCGTGACCAATTTCATGGTCATTTTCTAACATGCCAACATAGTTCCAGCTGTCATTTACTTTGCCAGTAAATGTAATACGGGAACGCAGTCTGTTCTTATGATCTTTTACCTCATTATATTTTGTACCCTGATATTCCCAACGGAACGTTCCGGTAATCTTTACGTTATCGGATTTCTTTTCCAAAGCTGCTACGCGAACGCCCAGCGCATCCAGTTCGTCTGCAAATTCGGCAGCCAGTTTGTCAACGTTGGCGCCTTTTGCCATTGCCTTCGCAACGATCTGAGCCATTTCATAACGAGTCATCAGACGGTCGCCGCGGAAGGTGTCGTCGCCATAGCCTTCGATTACGCCAGCAGCTGCCAGTTTGGAGATGCTGTCATAAGCCCAGTGGCCAGCCGGAACATCGGAGAACGGGTTGGCAGCATAAGCAGAAGCAGTTACGCCCAGTGCCATAGCCATTGCCAGTACTAAAGATTTTTTCATGGTGTTTTCCTCCTTCTTTAGAAAAACAAATTTGTATTTATTACAAAACGTTTTTCCAGTCGGACTCTTTACACGCTTATGCTCGAGTGACCTTGTTTCCTCTGCTCTGCACGCACTTCGTCTTTCCGGAACAGCGTCTGTAACCGCAACAACAGACCATAAGAATTCTCATAATCCATGTAAACTTTACCACTTCGATGAAATTTTGTCAAGTTTTTTATAAAAATTTTAACGCTATTCTCAACAACAGGCACTTTTGCATAGAATATCAAATTGCAATTTAGCTCAATAATTATGTTGTTTTTGTTATATTATAATGAAAACACGAAGCCGCCGAAACGACTCCGTGTTTGGTTTGTGATTACTATTATACTAATTCAATCAACTGTTGTTCAATGTTACTGGCTATTTCATTATAGCGCGTCCTACTTGCCGGACAGGCTTAGAAGAATACGTTGAATTCAGACCAGATTACTTTGGCTTTCGCGTCGTTTTCCTGTTCACCCTTCAATGCTTTGGTGTCATAGTAGGTTACGCTGGCAACCATATTCTTTGCTACGGTTACGTCACCGCCGATAGACCATCCTTTAAAACCGGTCATAAAGCCGGTTTCACCATCAATGGTGTGAGCCAGGTAGGTACCTCTACCCTGGTTGTAATATCTTGCAGTCAGGCCCCAGGAACCGGGTTCGGAAGCTTCCGCCCCTTTGTAACCTAAGCCGAACACATAGCCGTCTTTCTTGGACTCATAGGGTGTAGCAGTGCCATCATCAGCTATTTCAGCGAATTTATCCCGGTTGGAACGCAGATACATAGCGTTAAATACCAAATCTTTAGCCACGTTAAAATCTGCTCCTACGTACCAAATGCCAACATTGTCATCACCATTAAATTGCTCTTCCCCGGCAGTGCCCAGCTTATTTCTCAGATAGCCAACTTTACCATTTACAAAGCTGCCTTCAATGTTGGAACCGATTTCTGCTGTCCAAAAATCCTTCGCGGAATTAGGAATGTCATCATTTAAATCGGTCAGTTTGCCATAGCCGCCGCTTACATACCACTTATCGCCATAAGACAGTTTAATGGCATCATGCTCGCCATCATAAATATAACCGTTCGCAAACACATCGTCATCGCGGCCGGCAATTACCTTCACGCCACCCAGACGGCCTTCTAATTTAGCAATGTTGAAGTGTGTTTCTTCGTCGCCTTTATTGTTCACGATAGGCTCGTCCGCTTTATGGAACCACTGCTGATTCTGGATACGGCCTACATAATTCCAGTTATCATTTACCTTACCGGTAAAATACAGACGGGAACGCAGTCCATTTTCACTGTATTTTTCTCTTCCACCATTATTAGTGTTCTTCTGGTGTTTGTAATGATAACGGATTTCGCCGGTGATCCTTACGTTGTCGGATTTCTTTTCCAGAGCTGCTACGCGAACATTCAGCTTCTCCAGTTCGTCTGCGAATTCAGCAGCCAGTTTGTCAACGTTGGCGCCTTTGGCCATGGCTCTTGCAACAATCTGCGCCATTTCATAGCGGGTCATCAGACGGTCGCCACGGAAGGTGTCGTCGCCATAACCTTCGATGACGCCGGCAGCTGCCAGTTTGGAGATACTGTCATAAGCCCAGTGGCCGGCCGGTACATCGGAGAACGGGTTGGCAGCGTAGGCAGAAGCGGTTACGCCCAATGCCATAGCCATTGCCAGTACTAATGATTTTTTCATTTTGTTTGCCTCCTTTAAGACAATTAAAAATTATTATATAAATTGTCAGAAGGCTCTGCAGGCTGTCTGTTTCTCCGGGCGAGTTGCCTGGTTTCCTCTCCGGTTCCGCAACAACACACAAAGGTTCCAACAAGTTATATCAACGATTGGTACTTTAATCAGAGTTATTGTAGCATAATCAGGAATAAATTGCAATAAGCAATTTTAATCATTCACTACAGTTTTGCTTTAAGCTAAAATTGCAAGTCTGTATTATCATGAAAACCAGTGAATCTGAGCCAGTTTTATTCGCTTTGTCTGTACTGCCCCTGTGCTATCCCTGTATTTCATTCCCCAGCACATCGGCCAGAGCCTGCCAATAGGACAGGTTTTTCCCTGCCCTGGTCGTAAAAACGACCAACCTATTAACGTAAACCCGCATGGTTACTGGGGTTAAGATGCCACACCTCTTAATATATAAAGGTAAAACCCTTATTGGAAGCTTTAGCTGTAGAAATGACTGTCTGACAGTGCATTTCAACTGCTAAAAGAGGCGTGACTCAGGGTTTCCCCGCATTTTTCGCTGATCAGGACCGGACAGCCAAACTAAAAATACCCGCCATTGCTGACGGGTATGGGGAATCATAGTGGGTCTCTAATATCTGCTAATAACTGTGTTTCTCTGAATCTTAGGCTGTTTGTTCTGTGACGTGCTCCAAGGAATACAAGCAGTCCATCATAATTACCCTCACATCTTACTTCTGCTGTGCTTTATAGGCTTCCAGTTTTTGCCGCATGGTCATAGGTTTTATTTCTACAGTTGATTCCTGTTTCTGTTCTGCTTTCACTTTAGCAGTATTAACGTCTTTGGCATTGTTTTCGGTTTTCAGTTCGGAATCTTTATCTGCTTTTTCCCTGCCCAACAAAGCAGAACCTTTTTCCTTTACTGCTCTGCTGCTGCTCAAAATTTCCCGCAGTCTGGTTTCAACGGTACCAGCTTCCGCTACGCCGTCCAGACTCATGACCGGTTGCTCTCCAACCAGCAGTACATTTTCACTGTTGGTCCACACCGTATCGTGCTGTCCGCCGTCGTGGAATACCGCGGACAGGTTCCCGGCAATCAGGAAGGCCTGCTCCTGGGGGCTCATGTTCGTGGTCTTAGCTGGTGTGTAGAAGGGCTTCCCTGCTACCGTGATCAGCCCGGTTTCTTTATTAACAGTTACCTGGTTTTTGCTCCACTCTGTAATCTTCTTATTGTAATTGTCGCGTCGGCTCACACTGGTGGGATGGTCGTTGAACAGTTCCGCAAAGCCGCTGGACTTGCTGCCGTTCTGTTCCAGGATGTGCTGCCACAGGGCCGCGCCGGCGCCCACATTGTATCCGGCCGCCACGGCGTAATCAAAGGCCAGTTTGTCCGCCTGGCTTTCCATGGGCTTAGTCACCCACTTGGCCGTACCGATGGTCGTAACTAATGCCGCACCGACAGACGAGGCGGAGTTCCGGTTCTGGCTGGCATACAGCGCGCCAAGGATCGAAAGGGGCAGCGCCCGCTTCACCCCGGCGGCGGGGTGGTTCTTCTGGCCATGGCCCATTTCGTGGGCAATGACAAAAGCCAGCTCGTCTTCATTGTAATTTAATTTATCGAACGCGCCGATGTTGACGCTCATGTTGTGGCCCAACGTACAGAACGCGTTGAAGGATTTATCGTTGTTGACGAAATAATTGTAAGGTTTTTTCACGATGGAATCATCGGTCAGTGCCACCGCATCGGACAGCCGGGTCATAATCCGGGCCAGCATGGCATTGGCCGTGGGGTCCGTGTTGACGCCATACTTGTTTTTAATCTGGCCCATGTATTCATCACGACCCTTGTTGTCCAGATAGCTCACCTGCTTATTGAGGTAAGCATACTCCGCGCCCACCTGGAACAGGGCCAGTCCGGCAGACAACCAGTCCCAGGCCAAGGCCTGCTTCGGCATCACGGCGCCGGTAGTCAGCGACAGACAAAGTGCAGCGGAAGCTGCAGTACGGATAATGGAAGATTTTTTCATGATGATAACCTCCAATTATTGACGACTAAATTGAAAGTACATTTGCAAACCGTCATTGGCAACCTGGAAAGGTTTGCCCCATCGCTGCGCTTTAGGCGGCGACTGCTTGCAGGATGCCGCCGTAGCAAAGCGGGGGAGGGAAGGTTGCCCATGACGGTTGTTCTTTTTTACTTCAAAATCGTCCAGCCGTCCTCCTGGTACACCTTGCCCTCTTTCATCAGGCGGCCAAGAGCACGCTTAAAGGCAGCTTTGGAAATACCGAATTTCGTTTTGATGATCTCCGTAGGCGTATCGTCACAATAAGGCATGCGCCCATTCCGGGACTGCAATGTGTCCAGAAGCATCTGTGCATCGTCCACCATGGCGTTTTCTTTCTGCTTGCGCAGGGACACATCCACATGGCCGTCTTCCCGGATAAAAGTGATACGGGCCGTGACCTGTTCCCCATAAGCCAGATAGCGTTTGGGGTCCGCCTCGCTCCGGTGCAGGAAGGCAATGTGACGGTCATTGGTAAAAATGAAAAAGCCTTCTTTTGTAATATTATAGATGGTCCCGGTTACGGTATCCCCCACTTTGGCCTCTTCCCCAATGGGTTTCGCCGCTCTGGCCAGGTCCTTGTCCACCTTCATGGTCACGGCCGGCCGGCCGCTCTTGTCCCGGTACAGCTTGATCCAGATTTTCTGGTTGGGGTTCACCCTGCCCAGCATTTCCGTATAAGGGAGGAACACGCCCCGTTCCGCCCCGATGTCCACAAAGCCCCCGTCCCGGGTCACGCTGATGACTTTCGCGTAACCCAGCTGTCCTTCTTTCATCTTGGGCAGCTTCATGCTGGCGGTGAGACGCTTATGGGGATCCAGATACAGGTACACCCGCACTTCGTCCCCCACTTTCACCGGCGTGGTCTGCTGCAGTTTGTGCAGCAGGATGTCGTCCGAGGTGTCACCGGTGCCCGCGTCCAGAAAGGCGCCCATTTCGGAGACCCGGACCACTTTCAGAGTGACCACGTCGCCGGCTTTGTACTGCAGGTTATTGTCCATCATCGGTCCCCTCGAAGGCTTCGCTGGGAGCATCGGCCCACAGCTGTTCCAGATTATAGAAATCCCGTTCTTCTTCCAGGAATATATGCACCACCGCGTCGCCGAAATCCATCAGCACCCAGCGGCCTTCGTTATAACCTTCCTTGTGGCTGCAGAACACTTCCTGTTCCGCCAGCTTATCCTCAATGGCATCGGCAATGGCCCGCACCAGCGTGGTGTTAGACGCGCTGGCGATGACAAAATAATCTGTCATATAGGATATGCCTTCCATGTTCAGCAGTAAAATGTCTTTTCCTTTTTTATCGTCTGCAATCGTTGCAATCTTCTCTGCCAGTTCTTTTGGCTGCATGGTCATACAGTCTACCTCCGCTTACGTTTCATTTCTATTTTTATCAGATTTCTTCTATTTAATATATGTGCTTATATATGTGCGTCAGTCGTGACGCACAGGGTAACCATTGCAAAATGCTCCTGCCTGTTACCGCACCGTTCTCATCCGTCCCCGCTCAGTTCTTCGGCGCCGGCTGGGGCCTGTTGCTGACCACCGGTTTACGGATGACCGGGGGCGCATTTTTCTTCGGAGCCGGTTTCGGCGCGCTGCTCACCGATGGCTTCGGCGTACTGGATACAGTTGAGGAAGAAGAGCCGGATGAACTGCTGCTCTTCTGCTGTGACGTCGTCCTCTTTTCCGGTTCAGACCGGCGGACCTCAGCGGCTTTTTTCTTCGTATCGGAAGAAGACCTTCTGGCAGCAGCGGCGTCCGCGCTTCTCCTGGAATCGCTGTTGCTCCCTTCGCCCAGCGCATCCACGCCTTCTACCGGGTCACCGTCACCGGGTCCTCCGCTCATTGTCATAAAAGGAATGTCGACCTCTTTCAGGGATTTTTCAATATCGGCCCGGTTGGCCCTCCAGTAGCTGATACCGCTGGAAGGAGAGTCGTAGAAGTTACCGTACAGCATGCCGGAACGGATATTGTTGTCCGACATGATATTAAAGCTGCGGGCCGCCTTCAGCATGGTAACCGTATCCATATCCGTTTCAATATATTGTTTGGCGGTAGAAAGCAGCTTGGGTATTTTGGTTATATTCTCAATGGAAAACATCTGCAGACCCAGTGCTTTCAGGAATTTCTGCTGGCGCTGCACACGGCCGATATCCCCCAGCTCGTCAGAACGGAAGCGCACATACTGGCCGCTCTTTTCCCCGTCCAGGTGCTGGTAGCCGTGTTTGATATCAATTTTCAGCTTTGCATACGGGTCTTCATACCGCATGTCCTTGTCAACGTACAGGTCCACGCCGCCGATCAGGTTGATGATTTCAATGAAGCCCTGCCAGTTGGCCAGCGCATAATAATGAATCGGGATGCGCAGCAAATTGGCGATAGTCTGCTTGGCCATGGCCACCCCGCCATACGTATAGGCTGAGTTCAGTTTTTCATACTGGGTATGACCCGGCAGGATCACCATAGTATCCCGAGGCAGGGAAATCAGCGAAATCTTGTGGTCTTTCGGGTCGAAGCTGGCCACAATCATGGCATCTGTCCGCTTGGGTTCGCTTTTATCCGCTTCGCTGTCCCCGTCGTCAATCCCAAGCAGCAGCACATTGATGCGCTGGTTCAGCGTTTTATCCTTTTCGATAGCCGGATCTGCCGCCACCACTTTCTTTTCCGGTGCATTGATGATGTTCGTGTACACCCATACAGATCCCCAGAAGACTGATGTCAGCAGCACCGCCAGTATAATCAGCAGCAGAAACAGCCGCCCCCAGCGCATCCTGCGCCGTTTGGACGGATGATAATGCCTGTTGTCATGTTCCGTATTGTTACCGTTCCTGTTTTCCGAATCCATTTAGTTCCTCTTTTTTAGTATTATTTATAATTGCGATTAAAATTGCGCTTCCTTCCCGGAAACGCTGGCACAACCGGTCTGTTCCATGATGGGAACGTAACGTTGCACGTCATTTATTCATTTCTATTTTTTGCTTTTTAGTCTGTTCTGTCCTGTATTTTGCCGCCAGCTGGTTATATCCGGCAACGGCGTCCGGATGAATCAGCAGACCGTCCTCCAGCAGATACCGGATGGTGTTTTCGTATGACAGGAACATGCCTTTGTCCAGATCCTGAAAGGATGCTTCCCGCAACGCTTCCACGCCTTCAAAATCCCGGCCCGGTTCAATCAAATCTGCCAGAAATACAATTTTAGCGGTTTCCGTCATGTCCGCCTTCCCCGTAGAATGATACCGGATAGCATCCAGTACTTCCGAATCATCCGGGCTGATGCCGTATTTCCGCACTGCTAAATAAACGCCCAGCTTGGCATGCAGTAAAATCGGTTGGGCTTCCTCTACCGAATCAACCGGCAGCCCCAGGTCTTTCGCTTTCGCCACACTGGTCTCTTTGGGGATCTGGCGCCCGCAGTCATGGAGCAGCGCCGCTACGGCCACCTTTTTTACATCTGCATGGTAATGCTCTGCCATTTTCAATGCTGTTTCATATACGCGCATCGAATGTTCATAGCGTTTTGGTTTCAGGCTCTGCTGCAGCAAAGCGCGCATTTCCTCTATGGTCATTGCTGAGTTCTTCTCTCCTTTTCTATAATAAAAGGTACTCTTACCATTTTTATGTTTCTGCCCGGTACAACCCATGTTCAAAAATATACTGTTCCACAGCAAGGGGCACCATGCCCCGTATGGGTTTCCCGTCCCGCAGCCGTTTCCGTATCTCGGTAGACGAAATGGCCGTTTCCGGAACCTCCACATGGATGATTTTTTCTGCGGCCCAGGACCCGTAGGCCCTGGTCAGCCTTTCTACACCGGCTTCTCCTTCATAGCCCGGGCGTTCCGCCGCCGCAAAATACACCAGACGCAACAGATCCTGTACCCGATACCAGGTGTAAAGCTGGGTCAGGGAATCTTCCCCGATGATGAGATAGATGTCCGCGTCCGGCCACATTTCCTGCATAACATTTACGGTATCGTAGGTATAGGACAGGCCGCCCCGGTCAAATTCCAGGCTGCTGACCACAAAGTCTTCATACTCTTTGATTGCCAGTTCCACCATGGCCAGCCGGTCCTGCCAGGACGCAAAGTCCGACCGTTTCTGCTTATGGGGAGGAATGTAAGCCGGCAAAAATACCACTTTGTCAAATTCCAGCTGCCGTTGCACCGCATGTGCCATGCGCAGATGTCCCTTATGGATCGGGTCAAAGGTCCCGCCCATGATCGCCAGCCGTTCCATGGCCCTGCCTCCCTGTTTTTGTACTGCTGAACCTGTTTGCGCTGTTACTTCAACGTTCATCCTAAAGGTCGAGTAGACAGTCTCGACATACCTTTCCTCTATATGTGAAAGGCTTGCCTACTGCCCCTCACAGAACCGGACGTGCGGTTTTCTCGCATCCGGCTC
>ONAV01000035.1 GCA_900315925.1 uncultured Selenomonadales bacterium
TTCCCGTTCCAGATAAATGCTCTCACTCTGCCCTTCCAGAAAAATTTCTTCATTCTTTTCCGCCAGGGAAATGACCTGAATGTCCAGCCCCAGACCGCGAATCACATGCAGCGCCGCATTCAGCTGCCCCTTTCCGCCGTCAATGATAATCAGGTCCGGCAGGTCTTCATAATCCTTATACCGGCGGTACACCGTTTCCTGCATGGACTTGAAATCGTCCGGCTTGCCTTCCGTGGACTGCAGTTTAAAACGGCGATAGTCCTTTTTGCTGGGGGCGCCGTAACGAAACACCACCATGGAGGATACCGTTTCGCTTCCCTGGTTGTGTGAAATATCAAAACAGTCCATTCGCGCCAGCGGTCTGTCGCAGCCCACGATATGCTGCAGTTCTTCCGCCGCTTCCTCGTCGGTCAGCTGCTGCATCTTACCCTTGCGTTCTTTTTCCTGTATCAGTTTTTTCGCATTGTCACAGGCCAGCTTTTCCTGTATCAGTTTTTTCGCATTGTCACAGGCCAGCTGCATCAGTTTGGCCTTGTCGCCGCGCCGGGGCGTTGATACGGTAACCTTGCGTTCCGCTTTTTCCGAAAGCCACTGCTGCAACAGGGCAAGATCCTCCTCTCCCGGCAAACAGGATACCAGGATTTCTTTCGGCAGGAAGATGTCTTCCGCATTATAATACTGTTTCAAAAATGCCGCAATGATATCCGCTTCCTCTTCCTTCTCAGCCGGCAGCATAAAATCTTTGCGACCGATAAGCTTGCCGCCCCGGACAAAGAACACCTGCAGGCAAACATTGAAGTCATCCTCGGCATACCCCACCACATCCATGTCTCCGCCTTCCAACACGGCCTTCTGGCTTTCCTCCAGCCGGTTCACCGCCTGGAGCTGGTCACGGTAGCGGGCAGCCTGTTCAAATTCATAATTTTCCGCCGCCTCCTGCATGGACTGTTTCAGGTTCCGTCGCAGTTCCTGCGTCTTCCCGTCCAGCAACAGGCAAATGGCTCTGATCAGTTCACCATATGCATCCCGGCTTATCTTTCCCGCGCAGGGAGCCAGACAGCGTTTGATATGATACTGCAGACAGGGCCGTTCCTGATTCATGTTGCGACAGTTCCGCACGGGAAACAGGGAACGCAGCAGTTTCATGGTGGAGCGCAATGCCCCTACATCCGGATAGGGACCGTAATATTTCCCGCCGTCTTTTACCACGCGACGGGTGATGTACATGCGGGGGAACTCTTCCTGCAGGGTGATCTTCAGATAGGGATAGGTTTTATCGTCCCGCAACATAATATTGTAACGGGGACGGTATTTCTTGATCAGGTTGCATTCCAGAATCAGAGCTTCGATCTCGCTGTCGGTCATGATGGTTTCAAGGTCTTCCACATGGCTGACCAGCGCTTCTACTTTAACAGAATGTCGCCCCGACGCCCGGAAATAACTGTGGACCCGGTTATTCAGATCTTTTGCCTTGCCTACGTAGATGACCCGGCCGGTGCTGTCGTGCATGAGGTACACGCCGGGCTTATGGGGCAAAACCGCAAGGGCTTTCTCGATTTTGTCATTGATAATCATGATAAATAATCTTGTTGTCAGGGGAAGGCATAAGCAAAACATTGAGAGCGATTGTGTAATTCTTTGAGGCGAAATGTGCCGTTGTGGCGAGACTGTTTGAGGGGCGAAGCCCCGAGTTTCGAAGCCACAGGCGCATAAGCCCAAAGAATAACAATCGTGAACAGTTTTGCGTTGCCTTTTCCTGACAATAACTTACTGATACTTCCCGCTCTTCTTTGCGTCGTCAATAACCCGCTTCAGGTACTGGCCGGTATAGGAGTTCTTGTTCCGTGCCAGTTGTTCCGGCGTGCCAACACCTACAATAGTACCGCCTTTGTCGCCGCCTTCGGGGCCAAGATCAATCAGCCAGTCCGCTGATTTGATCACGTCCAGGTTGTGCTCTATCACGACAACGGTGTTGCCACCGTCTACCAGACGTTGCAGCACCTGCAGGAGTTTGTGGACGTCCGCGGTATGCAGACCGGTGGTGGGTTCGTCCAGAATGTACATAGTACGGCCGGTTCCTTTTTTAGACAGTTCCGCTGCCAGTTTGATGCGCTGGGCTTCCCCTCCGCTCAGGGTGGTAGCTGCCTGTCCCAGACGGATGTAACCCAGCCCCACATCTTCCAGCACCTGCAGTTTGTCTTCAATCCGCTTCTGGTTCTTAAAATAGTCCAGCGCTTCAGTCACGGTCATATCCAGCACCTGGGCGATATTTTTTCCTTTGTAGTGAACTTCCAGAGTGTCCCGGTTGTACCGGGCGCCGTGACAAACTTCGCAGGGTACGTACACATCCGGCAGGAAAATCATTTCAATTTTATTAACGCCGTCGCCCTGGCAGGCTTCACAGCGTCCGCCTTTTACGTTAAAGCTGAAACGTCCCTGTTTATAACCGCGGATTTTCGCTTCATTGGTTGACGCGAACAACGCGCGGATGTAATTGAACGTTCCGGTATAGGTCACCGGGTTGGAACGGGGCGTACGCCCGATAGGGCTCTGATCGATGTTAATAATTTTATCAATCTGTTCCAGCCCGCGGATCTCTTTGTGTTTTAACGGGCGCAGCCGTGCCCCGTGCAGTTTGGCCGCCAGCGCATTGTATAAAATGTCGTTGATCAGCGTAGACTTGCCGCTGCCGCTTACGCCGGTCACCACGGTAAAGAGTCCGATAGGAATCTGTACGTCGATTTCTTTCAGATTATTCCCCGCCGCGCCGATAATTTCGATACTCCGCTCATCCGGTTTGCGCCGGCGCTTCGGCAGGGGAATAAACTTTTTCCCGCTGAGATACTGGCCTGTGACGGAATTTTCCACTTTCATAATTTCCGCTGCGGTCCCCTGGGCTACAATGGTTCCGCCGTGCTCGCCCGCCCCTGGTCCGATGTCGATGATCTGATCCGCGGCCCGCATGGTTTCTTCGTCGTGTTCCACCACCAGCACGCTGTTGCCCAGATCGCGCAGATGGTAAAAGGTCTGCAGCAGGCGTCCGTTGTCCCGTTGGTGCAGGCCGATGCTGGGTTCATCCAGAATATACAACACCCCGGTGAGTCCGCTTCCAATCTGGGTTGCCAGCCGGATACGCTGAGCCTCTCCGCCGCTTAAGGTTGCCGCCGCCCGGGACAGGGTCAGGTAATCCAGTCCCACGTTATTCAGAAAATCAAGACGGGCGTTGACCTCTTTCAAAACCTGTTTGGCAATGACCTGCTGCCGGTGCGTCAGCTGCAACGAATTGAAAAAGCTGCAGGCGTCCCGTACCGTCATCTGTGTCACATCATTGATATTCTTACCGCCGACCAGGATAGACAGAACTTCCGGTTTCAGCCGGCTCCCATGACAGTCCGGACAGATGTTGCCGCTCATAAAGGTTTCCAGTTCTTCCCGCATGGCATCGCCCCAGGCTTCCCGGTAACGCTGCTTCAGCATGGGGATCACACCGTCCCAGGTCCGGTTGTATTCATTGGTGTCGCCGTTGAGATTTGTATAGATGAACCGGAACGTTTCCGCTCCGGCTCCCCACTGCAGTTTTTCCTGCATGGCAGGCTTCAGGTCATTCCAGCAGTTATCCACCGTATAGCCGTATTTTTGCAAAAACGCAGTCAGCAGACGCATGGTAAACGAAGCTGGATTGCCGGACATGGCCGCGATGGCGCCGTCCGCAAAGCTTTTATTTTTATCCGGCAGAATCAGTTCCCAGTCATATTCCCGGTTGATGCCCAGACCGCCGCAGGTAGGACAGGCCCCGTACGGCGCGTTGAACGAAAAGAGGCGGGGTTCGATCTCCGGCAGGCTGATGCCGCAGTCGGGACAGGAGAATTTTTCAGAATACACCTTTGTCTCCCCGCCGATGACCTGCACTTCCATGACGCCGTCCGCCAATTTCAGCGCTGTCTCCACGGAATCACTGAGGCGCTGCTGAATGCCCTCCCGCACGCTCATACGGTCAATGACAACGGAAAGCCGGTGCTTCTTCTTTTTGTCCAGCACGATTTCCTCGTCCAGCGTCCGCAGTTCTCCGTCCACCAGCATACGGGCATAACCGGACTTCCGCATATTCTCAATGATATCTTTGTGTTCTCCTTTGCGCCCGTAGACCAGCGGCGCCATGATCATAAACCGCGTGCCTGCCTCCAACGCCAGCACCTGGTCCACGATCTGCTGCACCGTTTGCCGTTCAATGAGCCGCCCGCACTTGGGGCAATGGGGCTCCCCCACCCGGGCAAACAGCAGACGCAGGTAATCATAAATTTCCGTTACCGTCCCCACCGTGGAACGGGGATTGCGCCCCGCAGTCTTCTGGTCAATGGAAATGGCCGGAGACAGACCTTCAATGTAATCCACATCCGGTTTGTCCATCTGTCCCAGAAACTGGCGGGCATAGGAAGACAGACTTTCCACATAACGGCGCTGCCCTTCCGCGTAAATCGTATCAAACGCCAGAGAGCTCTTGCCGCTGCCGGACAAGCCGGTGATCACCACCAGTTTTTCCCGCGGAATCTCCAGCGATATATTTTTCAGGTTGTGCTGCCGCGCACCCCGGATAATCATCTTTTCCTGCCTTTTTCCCTGGCTGCAGCTTTTCCCCTAACTGTCCCTTCACCACAATCAGACGGTCCCGCAGTTCCGCCGCCGTTTCAAAGTCCAGCTCCTTTGCCGCCTGGGCCATTTTGCTTTCCAGCGTTTTCGCCAGCTTGCGCAACGCAGCCGCGCTGCTTTTCTTCAGTGCCTTTTCATCATAAGCCTTCTTCGTATCCAGGTCTTCTTCCACTTTTGTCAGTTTAATCAGATGGCGCTGCTCCTTGTATATCGTCTTCGGCGTAATGCCGTGTTCTTTATTAAACGCTTCCTGTATCTCCCGCCGCCGGTTCGTTTCATCGATGGCGCGCTTCATGGAATCCGTCAGCCGGTCTGCGTACATCACCACATGACCGTGCTCGTTCCGGGCCGCCCGCCCGATAGTCTGCACCATGGCCGTATCGCTGCGCAGAAAACCTTCCTTGTCCGCATCCAGAATAGCAATACAGCTCACTTCCGGCAGGTCCAGGCCTTCCCGCAGCAGGTTGATACCCACCAGCACATCAAACTCGCCTTCCCGCAGTGCATCAATAATCTGGGCCCGTTCAATAGTAGCTATATCGGAATGAAGATAGCGCACCCGCACTTCGTTCTGTTTCAGATAATCCGTCAGGTCCTCCGCCATCCGCTTGGTCAGGGTGGTCACCAGCATACGCTCACCCCGTTCAACGGTCTTGAGGATCTCGCCCATCAGGTCATCGATTTGTCCTTTAATGGGACGCACTTCCACATGGGGATCCAGCAGGCCGGTAGGCCGGATGATCTGCTCCACCACCTGGGCTGCTTCGCCCAGTTCATAATCCGCGGGAGTTGCGGAAACATAAATCACCTGGTTGATTCTCTCATAGAATTCTTCAAAGGTTAACGGCCGGTTATCGATGGCGGAAGGCAGACGGAAGCCGTAATTCACCAGCATTTCTTTTCTTGCCCGGTCGCCGTGTGCCATAGCCCGTACCTGGGGAATGGTCACATGGGACTCATCCACCACCAGCAGAAAATCTTTTGGGAAATAATTCACCAGCGTGAAAGGGGCCTGCCCCGCTTTCCGGTTGTCCATGTGGCGGGAATAATTCTCAATGCCGGTACAGTAACCCATCTCTTCCATCATTTCCAGATCGTAATTAGTACGCTGCTCCAGACGCTGGGCCTCCAGCAGCTTGCCATTGGCTTTCAGCTCCGCCAGCCGCTCTTTCAGTTCCACGCGGATATCCGCCATGGCCCGCTCCATGTTTTCCTTGCTGGTCACATAATGGGACGCGGGAAAAATCGCCACGTGGGTCCGCTTTGCCAGCACTTCCCCCGTCAGCGCGTCCACTTCCAGCAGCTGTTCCACTTCGTCGTCAAACATCTCGATGCGGACAGCCTTTTCGCCAAAGCTGGCAGGAATTACTTCGATTACATCGCCCCGCACACGGAAGGTGCCGCGATGAAAATCGATATCGTTCCGGGTGTACTGGTTCTCCACCAGCTTGCGCAGAATCGCGTTGCGGTCAATGACCTGTCCTACCCGCAGCGAAACCACGGAATCGTAATAATCCTGCGGCCCGCCCAGACCGTAAATACAGCTGACGCTGGCCACCACGATCACATCCCGCCGTTCAAACAGCGCGCTGGTGGCGCTGTGACGCAGCTTGTCGATTTCGTCGTTGATAGAAGAATCTTTTTCTATGTATGTATCTGTCTGGGGAATATACGCTTCCGGCTGATAGTAGTCATAGTAGGAAACAAAATATTCCACCGCGTTGTCTGGGAAGAAGGCTTTCAATTCGCTGGCCAGCTGGGCCGCCAATGTCTTGTTGTGAGCCAACACCAGGGTGGGCCTCCGCACTTTGTTGATGACCTGGGCGATGGTATAGGTCTTGCCTGTACCTGTCGCACCCAGCAGCACCTGGGAGCGCATGCCCTGTTCAATTCCTGCCGCCAGTTTTTCAATGGCCTGGGGCTGGTCGCCCGCGGGTTCAAATGGCGCTTTGATTGCAAAATCCATAGAGACCTCTTACTTCAACAACAATCCTACCGGGCAGTGGTCGCTGCCGAACACGTCCGTATAAATCAGGCTGTCTTCAATCTTGTCCTGCCAGCGGTTGGACACCAGCCAGTAGTCAATACGCCAACCGGCGTTCTTCTCTCTGGCCTTGAATCGGTAGGACCACCAGGAGTAAATGCCTTCTTTATCCGGATACAGATAGCGGAATGAGTCGGTGAAACCGGCAGACAGCAGTTCCGTGAACTTGCCCCGTTCTTCATCGGTGAAGCCGGCATTGCCCCGGTTGGTCTTCCAGTTTTTCAAATCGATATTGTTGTGGGCCACGTTCAAATCGCCGCAGACCAGCACCGGTTTTTTCGCGTCCAGTTCCAGCAAATAGTTGCGGAAGGCATCCTCCCACACCTTCCGGTAAGCCAGCCGGGTCAGTCCGTCCTGGGAGTTGGGCGTGTACACGTTTACCAGATTAAACTCCGGGAACTCACAGGTGATGACACGGCCTTCGTGGTCATGCTCGTCGATACCGAGACCGTACGTAATGGTAAGCGGCTCTTTCTTCGTGAACACAGCCGTGCCGGAATATCCTTTCTTTTCCGCGCTGTTCCAGTATTCAAAATAGTTGGGGAAATCAAAGGTCGCCTGTTCCCGCTGCATCTTGGTCTCCTGCACGCAGAAGATATCCGCGTCCGACGCCGTCATAAAATCCGCGAAGCCTTTGGTCATACAGGCCCGCAGCCCGTTCACATTCCAGGAAATCAGTTTCATAAGCGTTCCTCTTTCTTTTTAAAATTCTTCAACTATAAAACGCAGAACCAGTTCCGCATACTATAACAACATAAAGTTACTCAGCCCAATTTTCAAAATCATTCTTACAACACGGTTTTGCCAAACCCCATCAGCATAAACCCTTATACCACCTGAAAAATATAAAACTTCAGGTAATTCGTCTCAGGCACATTCCATAAAACAGGATGGTCCGGTGCCTGCTGCCGCGCTTCAATCTGGCGCAGCTGCACATGGGCTTCCGCCGCCGCATCATGCAGCATTTCCACAAACAGTTCTTCTTTCATAAAATGCGAGCAGCTGCAGGTAGCCAGATATCCGCCCCGGGGCAGCAGCTTCATGGCTTTCATGTTGATGTCTTTGTAACCTGCAGTGGCGTTTCGCACCGTCTTGCGGCTCTTGGTAAAGGCCGGCGGATCCAGAATGATAAAATCGTAGTCCCGGCTGTGCTCCGCCTCCAATTTGTCCAGCAGTGCGAACACATCGGTCTGCACTACCTCCATCCGGTCCGCCACGCCGTTTTTTTCCGCGTTCAGCACTGTCATCCGGCAGGCCTCGCCGCTCACATCCACTGCTGTCACATGATTCGCTCCGCCTTTGGCTGCATTCAGGGCAAAACTTCCGGTATGGGTGAAACAGTCCAGCACGTGTTTGCCTTTCGCAATACGGGCCACACTTTGCCGGTTATATTTCTGATCCAGAAAGAACCCCGTCTTCTGCCCGTTTTCCACATCTACCTCGTACACAATACCGTTTTCACAAATCGTAGTCACAGGAGATGCGGGAGGAACTTCGCCTTCCAGCGCAAACCATCCTTTTCCCTCTTCCAATCCTTCCAGCAGGCGGATTTTTACATCGTTCCGCTCATACACGCCGGTAATGGTCTCGCCATCTTTTCGCAACAGCTTAACCAGCAGCGGGATCAGCATATGTTTGCGCTGTTCCATTCCCAGGGATAAGGTTTGAATCACCAGCAAATCGTTGTAGCGGTCCACCGTCCATCCGGGGAACTGATCCGCTTCCCCGAAGATTAAACGGCAGCATTTAAAATCGTCCCCTGGCATCACCGTTTTGCGGTAATCAAGCGCGTATTGCAGCCGTCGTTCCCAAAACGCTTCATCAAATTTGTCATTGGTATTGGTGCTGAAGATGCGCACGCGAATCTTGCTGTTATCATTGACAAAACCGGTGCCCAGATATTTTCCCTTATCCGTCACCACGTCCACCAGATCGCCGTTGGCATAACTGCCGTCCACCCGGGTCACTTCTTCCCCGTACACCCAGGGATGTCCGCCCCGTACCGCACGCTCTCCTTTTTTTGTTATATAAAACTTCGGATAGTTTCGCATTGTTGCCCTCTCGTTTAACTATATTACGCCACACATTCAAACTGCATACTTTGATACGCTGTTACATCTTTACAGATTTCTTCACATAATTTATCATTATATTATATCATATTCTGTTCTTATAATAAAATTTTGATTGATGTAATTGCTGCCACTGCTTTACATGAACGTATACAATTACATTGCGTCAGCTTATCTAAACGAAAGGAACGCACCATGAAATACAACCAGGTTGTGTCAGGAACTTTCCTGCAACGTCCCAACCGTTTCATCGCCCATGTGCTTATCGACAGCAAGGAAGAAATCTGTCACGTGAAAAATACCGGACGCTGCCACGAACTGTTAATCCCCGGCTGTACCGTTTACTGTGCCGTAAGCGATAACCCGCAGCGTAAAACAAAATTTGATCTGATTGCAGTGGAAAAAAGAGTAACCTATTCAACAATAACAAATCAGCAAGGGATTCCTGTAGCCACTACAACTTCATCAGAAGCAATCGAAACGAATGGCGCGCCAAATAGCAAAACCGATCCCGGCTCAAGTCATGTGCTCCTCGTCAACATGGACTCCCAGGCGCCTAATGCCGCCGTAAAAGAATGGCTGCAGTCCGGCGCGTCGCCTTTCGAAAAAATTGATTACCTGAAGCCGGAATGCAAATTCGGCAATTCCCGTTTCGATTTTTATCTGGAAAAAGAAAAACGCAAAATCTTTCTTGAAGTCAAGGGCGTCACGCTGGAAGACAACGGCATCGTCCTCTTCCCCGATGCGCCGACAGAACGCGGCGTGAAACACGTTCGCGAACTGATCCATTGTCACGAACAAGGTTTTGAAACCTGCGTTCTCTTTGTCGTGCAAATGGAACATGCACGGTACTTCACTCCAAACAGAAAAACGCACCCGCAATTTGCGGATGCGCTGTGTGAAGCCCAACAGGCCGGGGTTCATCTGTTAGCTTATACATGCAAGGTCATGCCGGACAAAATGACAATAGACAAAGAGTTGAAAATCAGCCTGTAAGCAAAATATGACACAGTGTATTTTACGACCAGCCTTACTTTTTCACTTCTTCCATCGTAAACAGAATGCTCTGGGCATTTTGCTTCCAATAGGGCGCCAGCACATTAGCCATAACCGAATTGACAGTTTCCTGGTCCACAGGCGCAAACACGCCTTCAAAAAGCAGGTTGAACCGATCCAGCAACAGCTGCACGGTCAGCGTGTTGTATACGATGCCCATGGTCTTTTCATCCACGTACAACGGCAGATACCCGTTTTGCTGAAATGCCTCCTGTGCCGCCTTTTCATCCGTGCGTTGCTCTATCTGGTCTGCAATGTGCTGGGACAGCAGACTCTCCATCATCTCCAGCAAGCGATGCCGCACAATACCCACACGGGTCCGCATTTCCTCTTTTTGTGCAGCGGTCATGGCGTCCGGTTCTTTATGACGTGCAGATGTAACTCCCGGATTACGATCCGCTTTTGTTTTCCTCTCACCTTCCAGTGCCGCATCCTCTTGCAGCATTTCTTCCATAGCATCCAGTTCTTCCAGCAGATACCGGAACAGCATCAGCGAACCGGAAGGAACCATGAACCCTTTGATGGCTATAGGCTGCAGCACCGACATGTTCTCACTGAACTGTTTCAGTTTTTTTGCCACGTCTTCAATAGCTTTTTTATCTTTTCCCTGCTTTAAGAATTCCTGCATGTAGGACGGTCGGCCAATCTCTCCCACGATTTGTTTTACAAATTCTTCTGCCTGATGCAAGCGGCACACCTCCGTTCAATTTTACAGTAAACGTGTTTCCTTAAGGAATAATTCAATCCGAATCACTTAAAATAAACGCAAAGGGAAAGACACAAGCAAAACATCGGAAACGATTGCGCAATTTCATGAGATGAAATTCGTCGTCGTGGCGCGACTGTTTGAGAGGCGAAGCCTCGAGTTTCGAAGCCACAGACGAATGAATCCATGAAACAGCAATCGTTGACGGTTTTGCGACGCCTTTCCCTTGCAGTTTATATTTACATCTTAACCATTGTTACTTATTCAGCAGTTCTGCGTACTTTGCAATTTCCAGTTTGTACACGTCGTTACCTTCAATGTCGATACCCACGATAGCGGGGAAGTCCACCACTTCATAATGACGGATCGCTTCCGGTCCCAGATCTTCAAAGGCAACCATTTCTTCGCTGCGGATGGACTGGGAAATCACAGCCGCCGCTCCGCCAATGGCTACAAAATAAACTGCATGATGCTTTTTGCAGGCTTCTACCACCGCATCGTTACGGAAGCCTTTGCCGATCATGCCTTTCATGCCCTGCTCGATCATGGTGGGAGTGTATTTGTCCATGCGGCCGCTGGTAGTCGGGCCGGCGCTGCCCACTACTTCACCCGGTTTGGTAGGCGAAGGACCCACATAATAAATCACGTTGCCTTTTACATCGAAAGGCAGCGCTTCCCCCCGCCCCAGCGCTTCATACATACGCTTGTGGGCTGCGTCCCGGGCGGTATAGATGGGACCCGTGATCCGGACAAAATCACCGGCGTGCAGATTCTTTACGGTTTCTTCCGTCAACGGCGTGGTAATGTATTTGATTTCACTCATGATGGTACCTCCTCAAATGGTCGCTTCGGAACGGCGGGCCGCATGACAGTTAAAAATTACTGCGCAGGGCATGCCGCCGATGTGAGTGGGAGCGTATTCCACATTCACAGCCAGCGCCGTAGTCTTTCCGCCCAAGCCGGCAGGACCAACGCCGGTCTTGTTCACCAGCGCCAGCAGGTCGTCTTCCAGTTTTGCATACTCGGGGTTAGCGTTGTGTTCGCCAATCTTGCGGGCCAGTGCAAATTTTGCCAGCTCCGTAGCTTTTTCCGCATTGCCGCCCACACCTACGCCAACCGTTACAGGCGGACAGGGGTTGGGGCCTGCGGTCCGGACCGCTTCCAGTACAAAGTTGATGATGCCTTCCAGTCCGTCGGCCGGTTTCAGCATGCGCAGCTGTGACATATTCTCGCTGCCGCAGCCTTTGGGCAAAATCACCAGATGTACCTTATCTCCCGGCACAATTCGGCAGTGGATAATAGCAGGGGTATTGTCCTGCGTGTTTTTGCGCAGGAAAACGGGATCGTCTACGGAAGATTTACGCAGATAGCCTTCTGTGTAACCTTTGGCCACGCCGGCATGGATGGCTTCCCACAGATCGCCGCCGGTAAAATGCACTTCCTGTCCGATATCGATGTAGACCACGGTCAGACCCGTGTCCTGACACAGGGGTACCTGTTTCTTGTTGGCCAGCTTCGCATTTTCGATAATGGTGTCCAGAACCTGGCAGCCTAACGGGGAAATTTCCTCTTTCCTGGCAGCCTCCAGTTTTTTCAGCACACCTTCCGGCAGATTGTTGCAGGAATCAATGCAACATTCCGCTACGGCCCGGGTCACTTCTTTCACGTCGATGTCTCTCATGTGGATGATCCCTCCTTTTAATGTTTTTATTATATATGACTTTGATAAATCCAACCTGCAAAACTTACACTTCCATAAACTCAACCGCCGGCATATGTCCCCTGTTCAGGGTCAGGACAGCAAAACCTGCGTGGCTTCCCTCCCTGGGCCGGGCCGGGCTGCCGGGGTTCAGCAGCCAGATGCCGCTGATTTGTTTAAACACGGGAACATGGGTATGGCCGAAGATTACGATGTCCTGTTCCATGCTCTGTCCCCACCAGGCCAGCTCGCTGATCTGCCGCGTTTCCCCCATGTACAGGTGACCGTGTGTAACCCAGAGTTTAAAGCCTTCGATTTCCAGAAAGCAGTCCGGCTTGGCTTCTACCGGGCCACGCATCACATCGCAGTTTCCTGAGACTGCGTATACGGTCTGGTTTATCATGTTGTGGAGCGCATTGGCATCCATGGCATAATCGCCGCAATGGATCCAGCATTCCACCGGCGGCGCAGTGGCCAAAACCTTCCGTATAGCCGCCATGCTGCCATGAGTATCGCTTATAATTCCTATTTTCATAATGTTTGAAATCTCTCTGTTATATGTATTTTGTGAATGACCGAAAACGACACGTCACTGGATAGGTGCAACCTTTCAGTTTGTTTCCGGTTCCGGCTTTGACTCCGGTTTCACTTCCGGTTTCGTATCCGGTCGTGCTTCCCTTTCCGGTTTCGACGCTCCATTTTCTTGTTCAGCTTTCCCGTTCACCTGCTGCTCATTGGAATATTTCCGTCCCTGTTTCTCCTGACGTTTTCCGTTCTTGTTGTTAGCTGCTTTCTTCCACATCGCAATAAGCTTGCGGACCGCTTTACCCCGGTGGCTGATCTTGTTTTTCTCTTCCGCTGTGGCTTCCCCTAACCCTTTGTGCAGCTCTGTAGACCAGAACAGCGGGTCGTAACCGAAACCGTTTTCCCCCAGCGGCTCATGCAACAGCATGCCTTCGCAGCTGCCGTCCGTTTCCGCCACGATCCGCCCGGTGGGATTCGCCACCGCCAATGCGCACCGGAACCGGCAGGTGCGGGTAATCTGGAATTTCATCTGCTGCAACAGCAGATCGTTGTTCTCTTTGTCCGTGGCTTCTTCACCGGCAAAGCGCGCGCTTCGCACACCGGGTTCACCGCCCAGCGCTTTCACTTCCAGTCCGCTGTCATCTGCCAGACAGAATTCATTTAAATGTTTTGCGTAATACGTCGCTTTGGTTTTTGCATTGGCTGCAAAGGTCCGGCCGTTTTCGTTGGGCGGCGGCAGCGGCGGATAATCTGCCAGACATTTCAGTTCAACAGGCAATTCTTTAAACATTTCTTTAAATTCATCCAGCTTGCCTAAGTTGGATGTTGCAATCACCAGTGTTCCCATGCGTTCCTCCTGCATGTGCATTATTTCAGAAGATTATGTACTTCTTCTTTTGTCAGTAAAATGTTTTCTTTGTTGTGGAACAGTTCCATGCGTCCCCGGCGTTCCACGTAGAGGGCAAACTCCACATCAGGCATAGCCAGCAATGCTTCTTCCGCTGTCTTTTTGCCGTTGCGGGGCGTTGCCTCAAAGGTAACGGTCAGGTGTCCCTTTTCTCCCGGCGGCACCAGCCGGGCCTCAAAGTAATCGTCGGTACGAGGCGCAGCCGGATGGTTCACCCGGCCCCGCAGCAACACGCCGTTATACTGTTCATCCGGCAGATAGATGCGGACAAACGCGTCCAGAAAGATGCCTTCGTCACGACTTCTGTTTTCATACGGCACATCCACACCGAATTCAATCTTCTCATCTGTTTTGGAAATCAGTTTGGCCTGCGTCCGTTTGTCCCTGAAAAATACCAGCTGCTTGTCCGATGCGGCATGCTTGGAAATCAGCTGGAGCGTAAACAGGACAACCAGCGCAATCAGTACCAGAATAACGCCTACTACAATCATGTTCTGTCCCCCTTACGCCTTGCGGTAATTTTTGATGATACAGATCGGCGTTTTCTGGCTGGCGTTGCCAAATGGATTGTCGATCAGAATTTTGGAAACTTTGTCCGGATCTACTCCGTCGGTCCAGCCGATGATGGCCGCCCGCTTCAGGTCATTCACATCGGCAATGACCGCGCCGTACACGCCGCAGGCTTCTTTCATTTCCTTTACCACTTTGAACGGTTCCTTCGGGCCATAGACAATATGCTTATCATAAGGCGGCATGGTCCCGGTCACGTCGTCGATGAGCCGTGCCTGATAGCCAGCCATCTGGTAAAACACGCCTTTTTTCCCCAGCAGCTTTGTTACCGCACCCACAATAAACGCCCACAGTACTTTCGCATTGCTTTCCGTATCAATGAGCGCCTGCATGCAGTACCAGCCGCTGATGCTTCCGTAGGAAGGAAAGAAATGGCACAGGGTCTTGGCCAGAAAACCCGGTTTGAATTCCTCGCACCGCATAGCCATCCCCTGGGTAATCGCCACCACGCTTTCCGCTGCGCAAATCACGTCGTCCGGCCCGTACTTGCCTTTTCCGTATTCTTTCACCGCTTCCACGATATCATCCCGGGATGTCAGGATTCGCGTGGGCACCGGTATAATTTCATATTCCATGAATACACACACCTCTGATTCAATTTGTTTAAACTGTATTCTATAACTGTTTTGTTTTAATTATCCGTTCCGAAGCAGCGAAGCCATACCGGATTACGATGCTTTCGTTTCTGTTTGATAGACTGCATTGATCCGGTCAAACCATTCAGCCGGAAGCCGCACTATCTTTCCGTTTTTATCTGCGAATACGTTGGTTGTGGTTCCTTCCACAAAAACCGTACCGTCCTTCACACGGATCACTTTGTAATCGAAGACCAGCTTGGCCCGATTAAATTCCCGCAGCGTGGTCTGTACTTCATATTCATCGTCAAAGCGGGCCGAATGTTTGTATTTTACCTGAATCTCCCGAATGGGAAACAGGATGCCGTCTTCCATTAACACATTCAGGTCTACCCCGCAGGCGCGAAGATACGCTACCCTCCCCATTTCCAGCCAGGGAAGGTAACGGGAATGGTAAACCACCGCCATCAGGTCTGTTTCTTCAAACCGAACCCTGTCACGAATTGCAATCATGCTACATTCCTTCCTCGTTTATCGTAACTGCATTTTCCATTTTGTTTTACAAAAAGCTGTCATATCGTATGACCACTTCCATTTTTCAAAACGTATATAATATTATAGCATTTTTACAGGTTCTTGTATACGGAAACGTAAGGAAACGCTGATTAAATGAATTTGTGCGATGACTGAGGGCTTTTATTCAACACGCACCACCGTCAGCACGCCGTCCTGCATTCTGAACTTGATTTCTTTTCCGGCAAAACCGAATCCGTAAACCCGTTCCGGGTCATTCTGATAATGAGGCGCCGGATTTTCCTCCAGCACACCCAGCAGTCCCTCCCGCTTTTCTTCCGGTATCTGTTCCAAAAATTTTTCAGGGAACACAACCCGGACTTTCTGATAATTCACCTGCCCGGCGAATCCGTCCACCGCATCCGGATGAGAATCCGCATACGCCAGATAAGGTTTGATATCCAAAATCGGAGTACCGTCCATCAGGTCTGCGCCGCTTACATAAACCACAGGACCTTTCGGCGTATCCGGCTCAATCTTTTTGATTTTTACCGAAGAAAGCCCGATGGCGTTGGGACGAAACGGCGAACGGGTGGCAAACACACCCACTCTTGTATTGCCCCCCAGCCGGGGCGGTCGCACCGTGGCAGACCAGTTGCTGCGTACCGCTTCCGAAAACTGCCAGATGATCCATAAATGGGAGAAGCCCTCCAGTCCCCGGAATGCTTCCGGCTGGGCAAATTCCTTTTCAAATTCAATTCTTGCTTCCAGCGCATCCACGATGCCGCTTTGCCTCGGTACGCCAAACTTGCTGGTAAAATCCGTGCGGATGTGGCCGATGATTTTTACAGGATACACTTCTACAGACATAACACGTTCCTTTCACAGTGATAAAAGCAGCCTGCCATTTGGCAAGCTGCTTACTCTTTTTTTATTCATCTTACACAAACGATAATACGCCGGGCAACGTGCTCACTTTGCCTTTCACTTTATCTACCAGTCCGTTCCAGCCTTTACCGATGCTTTGTCCGGCATTGCCAAAAAAGTCGGCTATGCTGCGGCCCCAGGATTTAATCGTACTGCCGGCGTTGCTGCCCCAGTTTTTTACGGTGCTCCCTGCACTGCTGCCCCAAGACTTCACGGTACTTCCGGCACTGGTACCCCAGTCTTTCATGGTTTTACCGGCACTAGTTCCAAAAGAAACTGCACCGTCTTTTGCCTTATTAATTGCTTTGGCCGCTTCTTCCGTCAGTTTGATTTCGCTTTCCTGTTCCATGCTGTCCAATGCTTTCTGCACATCATGGATATTCAGCACCGTCGCCACCGTACCGCCCAGGAAGCTCTCAAATTCCGTAATGATCCGGACTTTCAGCTTTTCATCCATGGTCGCGTTGATGGATTCGCCGATATGGCTGCCGATTTTCTCGCCAAAATAAGCGCCCAGCAACGCGCCGTTAATAGTAATCGAGCCTAAACTGATGCCGCCGGTCGCGCCTTCCAGCGCACCGCCTGCCGCAGTTCCTGCCGCTGTCCCCGCCAGAAAACCGATCTGTTTGTAATCAAAGCCGGCCAGCATACCGATCAGGGATGTCATAGCTGTATCCGTCAGCTTCTCCACGCCCTCCTTACCGGAGATGATGCCCTTTTTAACTTTTAACACGGTTTTGGCTTCTTCAACCGCATTGATGGCAATCATGGTAAGCTGCCGGGGCGCCGCCTGATTCATTATGGAAATCTTGCCGCTGTCCGCTGCCAATACAAGACCTACCGCCACGGCGGTTTTAATGCCGCGGTCCTTATCTTTTTCCAGATCGTCGCGCATAAGGCGGGCTTCCCTGTCGCTCAACGCCCGGCCTTTCCAGTTTTTGCCCGCAATGGTAAAACCGTTGTTGCGGCCATGGCTGGTCACTTTCGGTGCGTCGCCGGTCAGTTCCACCGCTTTGGTAATATATTTCTTCAGCTGGCCATCCATCCAGCTCTTTTTGCTTTCCCCTTTTTTCACAGCTTCTGCCAGGGAACGGTTCTGCTCTTCCGTTTCGCGGATCGCATCCTGAATCTCCTGGACGATTTCCGTCACGCGGTTTTTCGAAGCATTTTCCATCTTTTCCTGCAGTACCTTTTCCGACCAGGCTTCCACAGACAGCGCCTCGTCTTTTTCCGCAAAGCTGACCAGGGCATCAGAGATTGCCTTTTGGATCCGGTCTGCATCCTGGGCCGACAGTACGTCCTCCAGAGAACTCTTAGTCTTCCGTTCCGGCAAAGAGCCAAGATTCAGAGAACCCTGCTTGTTTTCGCCTGTATTTGTATTTTCAGAGGTCTCTCCCTCAGCAAAGGCAATCCCGCAGAACAGGCAGAACGAAAGAACCAACGCAAAAAATTTCTTCATCGGTATCCTCCTTTCCGGGTAAACGAGTTAAAAACAGCTTACAAAACATTGCGTGCGATACCATAATCAATACGCTATTATTATAGCATATTTTACCATCGGATTTCATCTTTTCTGTTTTCTTCGGTTGCATAGTAAAATAAAAATGTGTTTTTTACATGACAAAGCCAAAACTATAAAACTGAATTTCAATGTATGAAAAGGCCTGCAGCCGGTCAGTTTTCGTCTGTCCGTTGCAGGCTCCTTCTTTTCAGTCGTCTCTGTCCACTTTGTATTTCCGTTCCAGTTCTTTGTAATGGTCCAGCCCGATAAACTGATTGAACTTTCCAAACTCCATCATGCCGGCAGCCGTCGCATCCGTATTTCCGTTTTCTTTCAGGCCGCTGAACAGATCGTACAGTGCTTTGGTAACGGTATACACGGCGCTGCAGGCCCAGAACACAACGGAATACCCCATCTGTTCCAGTTCTTTCGCCGGAATGATAGGCGTTTTGCCGCCTTCAATCATGTTGGCGTCCAAAAAGGCGCCAGAATCTCTCAGTTCTTTGGCAAACCGTTCAATTTCTTCCCGTGTGCAGAGACCGTCAGCAAACAGCATTTCCGCTCCTGCGTCCGCATACCGTTTGCAGCGTTCGATGGCATCTTCGATGCCATATACGGCCCGGCTGTCCGTACGCGCCATGATCATGGTTTCTTTATCCACGCGGCCTTCCACCGCGGCGCGAATCTTCTGTACATGCTCGTCCGCCGTGATCACCTGCTTGCCGTCCATGTGCCCGCAGCGTTTCGGCCACACCTGGTCTTCAAAAAAGATACAGGCCGCCCCGGCTTTTTCAAATTCATATTCCGTACGGATTACATTCAGTGCGTTTCCGTACCCGTTGTCGCCGTCGGCAATGACAGGAATATCGGTTGCGTCACAGATTTCTTTCAACGCCGTAGCCATTTCCGTCATGGACAACAGCCCCACATCCGGCTGTGCCAGATGCACCGCCGTTACGCTGTAACCGCCCATGGCCACACACCGGATCCCGGCAGTCTGGGCAACTTTGGCAGTCAGTGCATCGCCTACTCCCGGAACACACACAATGTTTTCGCCGGACAGCAGCTTACGCAACTCTTTCCGTTTTTGGGTCGCAGTTTTCATAAAATCCCCCTCTTAACGATCGTTACCAGATCAGGTTTGCTTTCTTTTTATTGTACACGAATTCTCTCCGGTTTTCCACAAGTTCCTGTCCAATTGCAGAAAATCTTTACATTCCTGAAATTTGTGGTATAATACATTGCAGGTTTATTGTTACGGAGCGGTATCGAAGTGGTCATAACGAGGCGGACTCGAAATCCGTTAGCCGTCCGCGGCACGTGGGTTCGAATCCCACCCGCTCCGCCATTTTTTTGAAACAGCGCTCATGATTTATGTATTCTGCTTTTACGTTTATCAAAAACCTGCAACCTGACATTCTTCAAAATACAAATGCGTCTCTCGCCATGAGGGACGCATTTTTGTCTTTTATTTTTCTTTTGCCCTGCAATCTGCAAAAAAATCCCTGACCACTGCCGCGCACCGATCCTCCAGAATGCCGCCGATAACTTGCGGCTGATGATTCAGCAGTGGATGGGACAGCACATTGAATAATGATTCCACGGCCCCTGCCCGGTTATCCCGGCAGCCGAAAATTACCGTATCAACCCGGCTGTTATAAATGGCGCCGGCACACATGGGACAGGGCTCTACCGTCACGTACAGGGTACAGCCGGAAAGGCGCCAGTTATGTAATTTTTCACAGGCCTCCCGTATAGCGATGACTTCTGCATGAGCGGTAGCATCCAGCCACTGCTCCCGCATATTATGGGCTTTGGCTATAACCCGGCCGTCTTTAACTATAACGGCCCCAATGGGGACTTCCCCCTGTTTTACCGCTTTTTCAGCTTCCTGCAACGCCAACTCCATAAATTGCTCGTGGTTCATTTTCATTCGCATCATCCGCTTCTTCAATAGTACAATCATAAAACCTGTTAAAATTGAAAACTGTTTTATTGCGTTCTATGCTGTCAGGAAATGTAACGTATCCTTTCGGTTCCGCTCACTTATCTTCCTGCTCCAGCATGTCCTGCTCTTCCAGCAGTTCTTCCCACTTTTGGACCAACCCGTCAATGGTCTTTACATATTCTTCCCGTTCGGCCGCCATGGCTTTGCTCTTTTCCAGGTCCAGATGATTTTCCGGAATGGAAATCTGCTTGTCCAGCCAGCCTAACATGGCTTCCTGTTCACGCAGCCGCAACTCTACTTTCGCAATCAGTTCTTCCAGTTGCGCCGGACTGTGCCTGCGGGCTTTTTTTATTTCCTGTTTCTTAATTTTTCCGTCCCAGGGTTTGCCTGCATCGCGAACCACTTCCGAAGAAGTTTCCTCGTTTTCCTGCTTCACAGCGGTGTTTCCTTTTGCTTCCTGTTCCCTGCAGGATTCAGGAGCTTTCTCCTTTCGCACCTGCTGTTCTTTTATGAAAGACTCAGCCTCTTCTGCCTGTTTTCTCTTTTGCTTTTCTTCCAGATAAAATCCGTAATCGCCTTTATAATCCAGAATCCGGTGACCCTCAATCTCCCAGATCCTGTCGCATACTTCATTAACCAGATACCGGTCATGGCTGACCACCAGCACGGAACCGTCAAAGACTTCCAGCGCTGCTTCCACCGTTTCTTTCGCCAGAATATCCAGATGGTTGGTAGGTTCGTCCAATATCAGCAGGTTTGCACCGTCCAGCACCAGTTTTAACAACACCAGCCGCGCTTTCTGCCCTCCGGAAAGCGTGCCGATTTCCTTAAATACATCATCACCGTGAAACAGCATACCGCCTAACAGCGAGCGTGTGTGTTCTTCCGTCAGACCATACTCTGTCAGGAAATTCTCCAACAAGGTCTGTTCCGGATTCAGCCGTTCATAACTCTGTGAAAAATAACCGATTTTAACCCGGTTGCCGATTTTCGCCTCCCCGCCCAGTGCGGGAATTTCTCCCAGAATCGTTCGAAGCATGGTAGTCTTGCCGCTGCCGTTCGGACCGATCAGCCCTATCTTTTCTCCGCGACGCAGCACCAGATCGACATCTTTAGCCAGTACGTTATCCCCGTATCCTACTTTCAGATGTTCCAGGATCAATACACGTTCTGCTGACTCCGGTGCTTTCGGCAGGCGCAGGGAAAAACTTTCATTCTCCACCGGCGCCTCCAGCCGTTCCAGCCGATCCAGTCTGGACTGTCTGCCCCGGGCCATCTTGCTTTTGATCCCCGCTTTAAAACGACGGATATAAGCCTCCTGTTCCGCTATGAAATTCTGCTGCGCATCGTATGCCGCTTTTTCTGTTTTAGCCAGAATTTCTTTCTGCGCAAGGTATTTTGTGTAATTCCCGGTAAAAGAGCGGATATGCCCCCCTTCCATTTCCAGGATCCGTGTGGCAACGTGGTCTAAAAAGGCCCGGTCATGGCTGACCACCAGTACGCCGCCTTTGAAATCCCGCAGGTATCCTTCCAGCCATTCCATCATACGGATATCCAGATGGTTCGTCGGTTCGTCCAGCAATAAAAAATCCGGTGAAGAAACCAGAGCCGCCGCCAGGAGAAGGCGCGTCTTCTGGCCCCCGGACAGAGAAGCTGCCTGCATTCCCCACATGGATTCCGGAAATGCAAGGCCAAATAAAACCATTTTTAATTTTGCTTCATAATGGTATCCGTCCAGGAATTCATAGCGCTGGGTAACGCGGCCGTAGCTGTCCAGAATTTCCTGGTTACCGGATGCCGATGCCTGTTCCAGTTCTGCCAGTTTTTGACGCAGAGACAGGATTTCGGGATTGGCCTTCAGCATAAAGTCCCATACAGACTCACGGCCAATGCTTCCAAAGCCCTGCTCCACATACCCTACATTAATACCCGGTTCGAAGCTGACAGTACCCCGGTCGGCATAGTCAGGCCGAAGCAGACATTTTACCAGCGTAGATTTTCCGCTGCCATTAACTCCCACCAGCCCGATCTTTTCTCCTTTGGCGATCATAAAGCTGACGTCTTTGAATACTTCCTGCACGCCAAAGGACTTCTCCAGTTTATCAACGATTAATTGCATAGATATTTCCCATTATGCTGTAACGTATTGACTGTTTCCCAATGTAAAAAGTTCCTTAATTTCCAAATCCGTAGGGATGCTCTTTATGCCACTGCCATGCCGTTTTAATTATTTCTTCCGTGTTGCTGTGCTGCGGCTTCCATCCCAGCACTTTTTTACACTTGGCGCTGGAGGCGATCAGCACCGCAGGATCTCCTGCACGCCGGGCTTCTTCCTCAACTTTAAAATCAATGCCCGTAACCGTTTTGGCCGTCTCAA
>ONAV01000033.1 GCA_900315925.1 uncultured Selenomonadales bacterium
GTTGCATTAACTTTTGCAGAAGAAAATACAAGCCGCTATTTTGGCATGCAAATAAAAGAGCATTTCTCAACAGTTTTAATGAAATTATAGCATATAAAACATTCAAAAGGACAATGAAACATTGTTTAAAAACGAAATTTAAGAACCTATTTTGCAATGAGTTTTTCATTCAAACGGGGGGGAGGGCAGGGAGGAAGGGGGATTGTCGAATGACAGGCGACCACATTATTTGACAAATTAACTATAATGGTAGTAGATGGGATGAAGAGGAAAGGCAGCAGGGTGGAGGTGTTATGCATGGACAAAAATGATAGATACGATTGCATGAACTTACAAAATAATTACAAACGTAAACGGGGAACAGGAGGTTACAGATGATCTACACAGACAAAACGAAAAAAGCCATGAAACTTTGTTTTGAAGCACACAAGGACCAGTTGGACAAAAGCGGGATGCCTTACGTATTTCATCCCTTCCATGTGGCGGAACAGATGACAGACGAAGTAACTACCATTGTTGCCCTGTTGCACGATGTGGTGGAAGACACAGATTATAAACTAGACGATATTGCAGCAATGGGTTTTGGGCAGGATGTGGTAGATGCGCTGGCACTGATGACACATGACAAGAACGTTCCGTACCTGGACTACGTGGCAAAAATCAAAGACAACCCCATTGCAAAAGCTGTGAAACTGGCAGATTTGGCGCACAACTCTGACCTGACGCGGCTGGATGTGATTGATGAAAAGACAAGAAAACGGCTGGAAAAATATAAAACGGCGATAGCTCTTCTGGAATCGAATTAATAAGCAGGGGGAAATTATATGTTAACAGAATACGATAAGAGCAAAGTTAATAAGGTTAAGACAGAAGATGGAAAAGTCGTCTTTTACGCTTTTGTAGACGAAATCGATTATCGGTTTAAAGATTTGCCGGGATGGGCACAAGCGCTTCCTGATAGTGCTTTATTGGTTATTAATCCTGAAATAAGAGATGGTAAGGCGGTCTTGCCAGATCATATTCAAACTGTAAAAAGTATACGCTCTGAGTTATTTTGGGATAGCTTTTATGAAATGGGCAGAGATGATTAAAATAAAAAGAAAACACAAGGCACTGTCTTTTAATTCAATAAACGTCCAAGTGTTTAAAGGAGGCAACGCTGAATATGGCAGTTAAACCGAAGATCTGTCCTGTCTGTGGCAGTACGAAAACGACAGGTTATTTCTATGGCAAACAGGAAGAATATGACGAAGCCCTGAAAGTAATGACGAAGAATCATCCTCTTTATGGCGGAAATACGATGACGCCTGATACGCCAATGTACCACTGTAAAGATTGCGGTCATGACTGGAATATTCCGCATAAGTATCCCTTTAGCGGTGAAGCAGATAAAGACGCTAAGTGGCTTCGTTGTGTAGTGGATGATATGATGAGCTTGACAAAGGGTAAAATTTACGAGGTAAAGAGCATCAGAAATGGTGCTTATGGCATTATTGACGATGAAGAAGAAGACGTATATCTCTACAATCCATTATGCTTTGAAGTAGTTGATGGAAAGAAAGGCTAAAGTAAATCTGCAGGAAAAATAAAATTATCACGGAGGTTGAAGTTATGCCGGACATAGTGATTATGATAGGACTGCAGAGCAGCGGAAAGAGTACCTTTTGTGCTACACACTATCCCGAATATACGCGGATCAATCTGGATACGCTGCGCACCCGGAAGAAGGAACATGACGCCCTCTGGCAGGCACTCAACCAAAAAGAAAACATTATCATCGACAATACGAATCCAACAAAGGCTGACAGAAATAAATATATACAGGCGGGCAGAGAGCAGAAGTACAAGATCATCGGCTGTTTCATGCAATCCCGGCTGCAGGACTGCAGAGAGCGTAACAACGCAAGAACAGGAAAAGAAAAGATTCCTGAAATAGCGATATCATGTACAGCAAATAAGCTGGAACTGCCGTATTATGACGAAGGCTTTGATGAACTGTATTACGTTAAGATAACAGACGCAGGTTTTACTGCTACATTATGCAGAGAGACAGGTATAGTGGAGGAGTAACATGTTTGATAATATTCCCTTTTTCTTCCAATTTTAGAAAAAGGGAAATTTTTATATTTTTATAGGAATAATATTATGCAATATTAATGCAGAGACATACAGAATATGATAAAATGAAATGATACAGGGATGATATAACCATTGACGATTACGAATCGGATTATGAAGACGAAGATTTTTCTTATGAACGGCGAGAGTTCGTCGGCCGTGTAGCTAAAAGTGATGTCAGAGATAAATATATTCACAAATCTGTAGAACAGTTTTATGGTAACGGAAAAAGAAATCCTATCCGCTATATCATGAATAGGGTTGATGATGAGGGTTGATTTTAGGATTCAATTATAATTTCGTTTGGAAACAGTGCTTTTTGTACTAAGTAATAGGGATCGAGGCGCAACATATGGACGGAAAAGCAAAAACTATACTGAAATATCTGGACGGAAGCGATAAACGGTTTATTATTCCGGTATATCAGAGAAATTACAGTTGGAAAGTGGAAAACTGCAAGCAACTATATGATGACTTGGTTAAACTCATTAGATATAAGAGAAAACTACATTTTTTTGGCAGTCTGGTCAGTGTTCATAATGGAATTCAGGAAGAATATCTTATCATTGACGGACAACAGCGCGTAACAACGATTTCGCTGCTCCTTCTGGCCATGCATAATATTTTAAAAGAAAAAAAGCTGGTAGCAACGGATGAACGGCTGATTGAAAAAGTTTATAAAAAATACTTGGTTGACGAATTCGAACCTTCGGAAAAACGGATTAAATTAAAAGCGGTCAATAAGGATCTGGAAGCCTTTGAAAGATTGTTTGACGAGGAACCTTCCGAATACATTCCCAATTCTGATGTTACCATCAATTACCTATATTTTTATGACCGGATTCTCAAGGAAGAAATTACCATTGATGAATTGTATGATGCTGTCAGTAAGCTTGTGGTCATAAACATTACTGTGGGGGAAGATGATAACCCGCAGCTGATTTTTGAAAGCCTTAATTCTACCGGCGTAGATTTAACCGAAGGTGATAAAATCCGTAACTATGTATTGATGGGGCAAAGCGCAGAGAATCAGGAGGCGTTTTATAAAAAATACTGGAGCAAAATCGAACTATGCACGGGAAACAATAATAACAATAACAACGGTGTCAGTCTGTTCGTCAGGGATTACTTAAGTGTTAAACGGCAGGCCACACCGTCCATGGACAAAATTTACGTTGTATTTAAAGCGTATGTGAATGAAACCGGGATTGCAATGGAGGAACTGTTAAATGATTTGCTGTACTATGCCCGGTTATATGAAATGTTGCTTCAGGCAAAATTTGAAGACGGAGCTGTCAGCAGTGGCATAAGCCGTTTGAATTATTTAGAAACGACAGTTTCAAGACCGTTTTTCCTTCAGGTTTTGCATTTGCATAAGCAGGGAGTTCTTTCCCTGCAAGATTTAAGAAAAATAGTTGCACTGGTGGAGAATTTCCTGTTCCGCAGAAATATCTGTGAAGTTCCTACCAACGCTCTGAATAAATTTTTCCTGACATTGGATCGGGAGATACATCGCTATGACGGAACTTACGAAAACTATGTTGAGAAGATGAAATTTGCACTTTTGTCAAAGAAGGAGAGCGGAAGATTTCCTGATGATCAGGAATTTGCAACGGCGTTGTCTGACAAACAGGTCTATCTCATGAGGAGCCGTTATAAAAATTATTTGTTTGAACGGTTTGAAAATTTTGGTACGGAAGAGATTAAAGATGTACAAAAGCTGATAGAAACAGGAAAATATACCATTGAGCACATAATGCCCCAGACCTTGACGCCTGCCTGGCGTGAAGCCCTGGGAGAAGAGTATCAGCGAATACATGCACAGTGGCTTCACCGGTTGGCCAACCTGACCTTAACAGCTTACAATTCCAGTTACAGCAATAATACCTTTTTGGAAAAAAGAGATGCGGAAAATGGCTTTAAAAACAGTGGAATCCGCATGAATCAACTGATTGCGCAAAAAGAGAAGTGGACAGAGGAAGAACTGCAAGAGCGCGATGGGTATATGGTTGAAAAAGCAAAAGAAATATGGAATTATCCGCAAACAGATTATAAACCAGAAGAAAAACAGTTAGACACGGTAAGCCTGGATGATGATGTTGACCTGACCGGCAGCCAGATTGCGAAATTTTCATATAAGAATACAGAACAACCCGTTGAGAGCTGGACAGATATGTATGCAAAAGTTTTAAAGATTTTGCATACAGAAGACAGCTCCAAGCTGACAGACCTTGCCTATACCTCGGATCATGATGTTGAATTAGCATCCCATGTTTCGCATGAAGAAAAAACGTTTTCCAGTAAAGTGCAGATTGCTGAAAATATCTATGTATGGACCGGCACGGCAACACAGTATAAATTAGCAACGCTGCGTAAATTCTTTGCTATCTTCGGCGTTGACCCGTCGGAACTGGTATTTTACCTGCGAGATAAGAACGAGCCTGATAAAACAGATACGATGCCCGAACGGTATGGAATCAGGAAAAAGTACTGGGCGTTTGCGTTGCCGTATATTCAAGAAAAATTTGGACATGACGGTCCCTTCTCAAATGCAAACCCTACCACCGGGAACTGGATTAACGGGTATTTTGGTGTAAATAATTTTGCGATATCCTTAACTGCAAACTTTGATTGCGCTCGCGTCCGTTTATATTTTGGAAGTCAGGACGCCCCGAAAAATAAAGAAGCTTTTGATTTTATGTATGCGCATAAGGCTGAGATTGAGGAAGCTTTAGAGACTACGCTTATATGGAATCGCGCGGATGATAACATTGCTTCGTTTATTGCCTATGATATGCGTGGCATCAGTGTTGGAAATGAAACCGACTGGATACAAATGGCAAAGTTTCATGCGGAATGGAGCAGAAAATTTGCTGACGTATTGCTCCCGATTTTGCAAAAGAAATATCCGGGCGTAGTTGTACCGAAATAGGGTAGTTTTTATAATTTAACAAATATAAATAGGTGGTATTCGCTTAGGAATTATTTGTATTCACCGAGAAACCTTCTCTATATGTACCATTTTTACAAATTGTTCCCAGACGCACTATTTGTGCCTCAGACTGATGTAAAATTACCGGAGGCCGTAATTACGCAACAACCTGTTTCGCGATTTGGTTTAACAAAAACTGCGCAACAGCATGTTTCACAAAATGATACTCTAAAAGAAATCTTTATGATTCCCTGGGGTCATGTAGTACAGATATTAAATAAATGTAGGGGAGATAAAGAAAAAAGCGTGGTTCTATGTGCATAAAACTATTGAAAACAATTGGTCCAGAGCCGTCCTGTTAAATTTTCTTAGTACAGATTTATACGAACGCCAGGGAAAGGCTGTTACGAATTTTGCGTTAACGTTGCCTGCGCCGCAGAGCGATCTGGCCCAGGCCGTTACCCGCGATCCATACAATTTTGTTTCCTTACCATTCGTGAAAGATATGATGAAAAAGAGCTTAAAAATACTACTAACTGTAAAATTATAATTGAAACTCTTGTGCGGAACAGAAGCAGATAAAGGTGTTTTTTCGTAAAAGTAACAGAAGGTAAGTCGTAGAAAAGGTAACTGTAAATGATCATTTATGATGGATTGAAACGTGATTTTTTGAAAGACGTAGAAAACGATACAATAGCGATAACAATCAGGCAGACAATCCTCGAGAAAATGGGGAGGCACCCTTCAGAGAGCGAAGATAATGCATGGAATAATTCCATGAATTATATGTATAAACTGTTAACGGACGAAGAAATACCTTCGGATGCAGGTATCGCGATAGAATACAATATTCCTCAGACTGCCAAAAGAGTGGATTTTATGATTTCCGGATATGATAATCAAAATAAACCGGGAATGGTAATCATTGAGTTGAAACAGTGGAGCGAACTGAATAAGATACCTTCAAGCGACGCTTTGGTAGAAACATACACCGGCAAAGCCTTGCGAAAAGTCGTTCATCCTTCGTATCAGGCATGGTCTTATGCGCAGCTTATTGCAGACTACAATGCAGCAGTGCAGGACGAAAAAATACAGCTTGTCCCTTGTGCGTATTTACATAACTATTTCAGGAAACACAATGATCCTGTGGATGATGCGCAGTACGAACTCTATACAAAGGAAGCGCCTGTATTTACAAAAGGGCAAGTGGGTAATCTTCGTGCGTTTATAAAACAATGCATCAAAAAAGGCGATAACAAAGAAGTTCTGTATTTGATTGACCATGGGAAAATCAGACCTTCTAAGAGTTTGCAGGAATCCATCGCTTCCATGATAAAGGGTAACAAAGAGTTTATCATGATTGATGAGCAGCGGGTTGTGTATGAAGAAATACTAAAACTGTCTGCGAAATGTCAGAAAGACCATAAAAAACGCACGATTATTTGTACGGGAGGACCCGGAACCGGGAAAAGCGTGATTGCGGTACAGCTGCTTGCGGAATTAACACAGAGGGGACAATTTGTGCAGTATGTGTCCAAAAACAGCGCGCCCCGTCAGGTTTATGCAGCAAAGCTTAAAGGAAAAATTAAAAAAAGCAGCGTGGATAATATGTTTAAAGGCTCCGGTACATTCACCGAGACTGCAAAAGATTTGCATCATACTCTGATTGTAGATGAGGCACACCGGCTGAATGAAAAATCCGGGATGTTTCATAATAAAGGGGAGAATCAGATTAAAGAAATTATTCATGCGGCAAAGTGTTCCGTGTTTTTTATAGACGAGAGCCAGCGGGTAACCATTGATGATATTGGTTCAGTAGAGGAAATCAGAAAGTGGGCGAACCGGGCGCAGTCCGAAGTAACAGAGATGGAACTGGTATCCCAGTTCCGATGCAATGGTTCCAATGGGTATCTTGCCTGGGTGGATGACCTTCTTGAGATCAGAAAAACTGCAAATTATACCCTGGAAGGATTGGATTATGACGTTTTTCTTTGTGAGACACCGCAGGAAGTAAGAGAAAAAATACTTGAAAAAAACAAGAGTAACAATCGCGCAAGGATACTGGCCGGATACTGCTGGGACTGGCCTAAAGAAGAGAGACGAAACACGAATTATCATGATATTCAAATCGGTGATTTCGGGATAAGCTGGAATCTGGACGACGGACAGGCTTTTGCGATTAGTGAAGACTCTGTGAATGAAGCCGGCTGCATCCATACAACACAAGGTTTAGAGTTTGATTATGTTGGTGTGATTATTGGCGACGATCTCCGATATGATAAGGTGAATAAACAGATTGTTACCGATTTTACAAAACGGGCTTCTACGGATCAGTCATTAAAAGGGATTAAAAAGCTTAACAGGGAAAATCCTGAAAAAGCAAAAGCCATTGCAGATGAAATCATCAAAAATACATATCGCACTTTAATCACAAGAGGAATGAAAGGCTGTTATATTTATTGCACGGATGCTGATTTGCGGGAGTATATTCGCGACAGACTGCCGGATAGGTCAAAGAATTTATATTTAGTAAAAGATTTGCAGAAGTTACAAAAAGTTGCGGAGTCAAAATAATAAATTGAAAACCATTTTAACTGAGGAGGTACCAAATGGAATTTCAAAAATTTGCGGATACGTATGTAGTACGACTGGACAAGGGAGAGGAAATTATTGCGTCTCTCCAGAAATTGTGTGAAACGGAACAGATTGCGCTGGCCAGTGTTACGGGTATCGGCGCGGCCGATCATGCGGTGGTCGGGTTATACGATGTGGGGCAGCGCCAGTATCACAAAACAGAACTGAACGGCCCTATGGAGATTACCTCCCTGATGGGGAACGTGACACAGAAAGAGGGGGCGGTGTATCTTCATCTGCATATTAATCTGTGCAATAAAGAAATGCAGATCATGGGCGGTCATTTAAATGAATGCCGGATTGGCGCCACGGGGGAAATCGTGGTTCGTACGCTGCCCGGCAAGGTGGAACGCCTGCTGGATGAAAAAGTGACGGGGCTGAATCTGTTCCGGTTTGTGTGAAGAATGTTTTGGATTTTTTTGGAGGGGGGATGATTCATGATTAAATTTCTTGCCGCGTTACTGTTTTGTGTATGCACATCCATGTCTGCCTGGGCAGGCAATATGGAGACGGTTACCCTTTTCGACAAACAGTCACACCCGGACACGTCCATACTTATGGGAGCGGACGCGGAACAGAAGGCCAAGTACTTCCCGGACGGAAAAATGGAGGGGAATGTGCTGGCGTTCCTCGTGAAGATTAAAGGACGGGAAATATTGTTTGATGCCGGCCTGCCTGACGGTCGTATCGTAGCGGAGCTGAAGAAAAACGGGCGGGCGGCCGGTGACGTGAAAACCATTCTGCTGACCCATCTGCACCGCGATCATTACGGCGGTCTTGTGGACGCGGAAGGAAAAGCCTCTTTCCCAAATGCAGCCATTTATGTCAGCAGGGCGGAACGGGCTTACTGGGTCGAAGAAAAGAAAGACGTAAATGTGATTCATGCCCTTGCACAGTATGCAGGCAGAGTGCATGAGTTCGAGCCTGGCGATAAGGTGATGCCGGGGGTGAAGGCGCTGGATACCAGCGGACATACGCCGGGCCATGTTTCGTTTTTGCTGAAGAACGGCAGGGAAAAGCTTCTGATCCTCGGCGACCTCATCCATTTCCCGCGGATCCAGCTCCCGCTTCCCGAAGTTGCGGTCAGGTATGATGTGGATCCGGACAAGGCCGTGCAGGCCCGCAAACGGATCTTTGACTATGCGTGTGAAAACAAGATTCCGGTGGCCGGCATGCACATCCCTTTCCCCGGTACGTTGAAACTAAAGAAGACCGGCACAGGGTATGAGTCTTATTGATCGGTCATTCTTATAATGCATCACACCCTTTGAAATGGGGAAGTTCTCACCACAGGCGTAGTTAAAAACGGAAATCCCGGAGCAAACCGGTGCAGGGCAGCTGTGCCGGATATACAGCCCCGGGATTTTTTTATGGAAGGAAGGAGTAAAAATTCTATAATGATGTGGATTCCTCCCCGTTGTTGTGATATAATATTATGTATTTTATTTTCGGCAATTCAGAATTAAAGGAGTTCGCTATGATTCGTACGTTGTCTCTGACTTGTTCCCGCTGCGGCAAAGCCTTCAGCGCCCAGGATCATTTGTATTATCAGGACGATTTTTCCGTGCAGAGTTTTCAGGATATTAAGCTGGTCTGTGATGACTGCATCCGGGCCTGGAAAGAAAAATGGCAGATTGCCCATGCGGAGTTTCATGAGCATAATTATGTGCTGACCGTTACTATTACGCTTCAGGACGGAACGGTGTATGAAAATATGGATTGCACGCCGATGGAAGATACGGAATCGGTGATCACCGGGGAAGATATTCCGCCGGAAGCGCAGCATGCGCTGTATGAATATTATGTTGCCTTTGCCCGGCAGCGGGAAGCGCAGCAGCTGAAGGACTGCTTCTTCTCCAAAGGGGAAGACGGGAAAATGGTTGCCGACTTGACCACGGTGGGCGGCGAGCAGTATGACAAGCTGGCCTTTTCCGTGGAAGAAGGGTATCTGAAAACGGAGCAGGACGTGCCGGATTATATTTTGGAAGGTCTGGTTACCGCGTACAAATCGTATCTGGCCCAGGAGCAGATGCTTTCCACCGCGTCCCAGCCTGCGCCCCGTATGCCCCAGCGTAAGCCCATGCCGGAAAGCCAGTGGAATACCGGCGACAGTTACGGAAGCGGCAATACAGGCGGCGGCTTCGGGCGCCGGAACAAAAATCCCTTCGGGGGATTTTAATTGAGGATTGTAGTAAATACTTGCAAATAAAAAGAAGATTTGCCTGACGGATGCCTTTCAAGGAAAGGGAATCCGGGGACAGGAAAAAATTTGGGAGATGCCATGAGCGAATTAAAAGAAAAAATAGAGAAACGACGTACCTTTGCCATTATTTCGCATCCGGACGCCGGTAAAACCACCTTAACCGAAAAGCTGCTGTTATACGGCGGCGCCATCCACCTGGCAGGCAGTGTAAAGGCCAGAAAGGCAAACAAGCATGCCGTTTCCGACTGGATGGAAATTGAAAAGCAGCGCGGTATCTCAGTTACCTCTTCGGTGCTGCAGTTTGATTACCAGGGATTCCGTGTCAATATTTTGGATACGCCCGGGCATCAGGACTTTTCGGAAGACACGTACCGCACCCTGATGGCGGCGGACAGCGCCGTCATGCTGATTGACGCGGCCAAAGGCGTGGAACCCCAGACCAAGAAGCTGTTCTGGGTCTGCCACCGCCGGCATCTGCCGATTTTTACTTTCATTAATAAGCTGGACCGTTTTGGCCGGGAACCTTTGGACCTGATGGAAGAAGTGGAAAAGATTCTGCAGATCAAGGTGTATCCCATCACCTGGCCGGTGGGTCTGGACGGAAGATATAAAGGCGTGTATAACCGCCTGACCCGGGAAGTTTCTTTATTTAAAACGGATGCCAGCCACGGCAGCAAACAGCTGGAAGAGTTTTCCGCGGACATCGACGATCCCCGCATTAAGGAAATGATCGGGGAGGAACTGTTCGAAGCGCTGCTGGGTGACATTGAGTTGCTGGACATGGCAGGGGAAGAATTCCATATCGAAGACGTGTTAAAAGGGGAGCTGACCCCCATGTTCTTCGGCAGTGCCATGACCAACTTCGGTGTGCAGGAGTTTCTGGAAAAGTTTCTGGAAATGTCTCCGGCGCCCCAGCCCCGCACCCTGTTAAACGGCGATGTGCTGGAACCGGACAATCCGCTGTTCAGTGCTTTTGTCTTTAAGATCCAGGCGAATATGAATCCGGCCCACCGGGACCGCATCGCGTTCATGCGCATCTGTTCCGGCGAATTTGATAAAGGCATGACGGTGTATCACGCCCAGAGCGGGAAGCCGGTCAAGCTGGCCCAGCCCCAGCAGTTTCTGGCCCAGGAACGTACCATTGTGGAGAAAGCGTACCCCGGGGACATCATCGGGTTGTTTGATCCTGGCATCTTCGGCATCGGCGACAGTCTCAGCGATGAGAAACTGAAATTACGGTTTGAGGATTTTCCCGTGTTCCCGGCGGAGATTTTTGCCCGGGTGCAGCCGAAAGATTCCCTGAAGCGGAAACAGTTTGAAAAGGGGATCCTGCAACTTTCCCAGGAGGGCGCCGTGCAGGTGTTTACCCAGAAGCATGTGGGCCTGGAAAGTTTTATCGTGGGCGTCGTGGGGCAGCTGCAGCTGGAAGTGCTGGAATACCGTCTGAAGAATGAATACAACGCCCAGCTGGTGATGACGCAGCTTCCCTTTACCGTGGCCCGCTGGGTCTATGCGGAAAAGCCGGAGGATATTGAAAAGCTCCGGGGTCTTGATAACGGCATGCTGGTGTATGACAAAAAAGACCGCCCGGTGATTTTAGTGAATAATGAATGGGCGCTGAACTGGATTCTGCAGCGCAATCCGGGACTGGAGTTCCTGATTGTGCCTTCCGATAAGGCGACCGTGTAAGTGAGTTGCGATGGCAAAACTTTTTTGTGAGTTATCACGGTTTTGCCGGTAAAAATGCAACAGAATAAAGGTTTGGAAGTATGAAAGAGATTGCAACAATTTTAGGTGTGCCTGTGGTACCGTACACCATGGACGAAGCGGTAGCAAAGCTGACGCAGGATACGCTGCAGCGGAAACGGAATTTTGTGGTCACGGCCAATGCGGAAATTATTATGATGGCCCAGAATGACAAAGAATATAAAACGCTGCTGGCGGAAACGGCGGATGTGATTCTGCCGGACGGAGCCGGAACGGTGTGGGCCGGAAACTATCTGGGCTATACCGTACCGGAACGGGTAGCGGGATATGATTTATATCTGCGTCTGCTGGAAGAAGCCGCAAGAAATAAAATACCGGTTTACTTTTTCGGCGGCAAACCCGGTATTGCGGAAGAAGCGGCGGAGGAAGGCAAACGCCGTTGGCCCGGTTTGCATGTGGCAGGCTGTCGCAACGGGTATTTTTCGGCGGAAGAAGAACCGGAGATTATAGAAGACATCAACCGGAGCGGGGCAACCATGCTGTTCGCTGCCTTAGGCGCGCCCAAACAGGAAAAGTGGCTGGCACAATACCGGGACCGGTTACAGCCCTGTTTGCTGATGGGCATCGGCGGCAGTTTTGACGTGCTGGCCGGAAAAATGCAGCGGGCGCCCAAATGGATGCAGGACGCCAAACTGGAATGGCTCTTCCGTCTGATGAAACAGCCCAGCCGTTTTGGAAGAATGCTGGCGCTGCCAAAATTCGTTTTTGCGGTCCGCGATGAAAAAAGCAAGAAAAAATAACTAAATATTGTAGACAAATTTGGTTTTACATACTATAATGTACAAGTTGATGTTGGTGTAGAGATTTTACCGATATTATGCAGGTTAAATTCTCCGGTACAAAACGGAGGAAGGAACGCGTAGTGAAGCTACGCGGACCGACGACAACGTGGTACAGGGAAAATAAAGAGATTACGCAGGATAAATTTTCCGGTACAAGGCGGAGGAGGGAACGCGTAGTTGAACATACGCGGACCAACGACAACGAAGTACAGGGAAATTTAGACCAGTAAGGAAAGGAGGCCGCTATATGCATATCGTAAGACAAGGATACCCCTTCATTGCCGGCGCACTGGTGCTGGCAATAGTCTGCTTTATCGCATTCGGAATTCACATTGCGGTAATTCCGGTAGTGCTGGCCTGCTATTTTGCATATTTTTTCCGTAATCCGGAACGAACCGTCAATCCGGATGCGTCCCTGTTGTATTCTCCGGCCGACGGAACCGTCATGGGCGTAACGGAGTTTTTTGACGAGGAGTTCTTACACGCAAAGGCCAAAAAGGTTACCATTTTCCTTTCGGTCTTCAATGTACATGTGAACCGGAGTCCGGCGGAGGGAACCATAAAATTCCAGCGGTACACGGTAGGGGATTTCCTGCCGGCCTTTAATAAAAAGGCTACGTTTGAAAACGAGCGGTTCGCCATGGGGATTGAGAATGACCGTATGAAAATTCTGGTCATCCAGATTGCCGGCATTCTGGCCCGGCGTATCGACAACTGGGTAAATCTGGGCAACCATCTGGACCAGGGGGAAGTGTACGGTATGATTAAATTCGGTTCCTGTACGGAACTGGTCGTGCCTGCCGATGTGGAGATCCTTTGCAAAAAAGGGGATAAGGTGAAAGGCGGCATTACGGTATTGGGCCGTACAAACTAACCGGGAAGTTTGACACGCTTCCGCTAACAGCATCTCAAAGCTTGGGAGGACATTCGCGTGAATTATAAACGCATCGTGCCTAACACCATCAGCGGTATCAGTTTAGTGTTGGGCGTTTTTTCCATTTTTTATACGCAGGAACAGAATTATTTTATGGCGGCCGTCTGTATCGTCCTGTCTGTTGTGGCGGATTCGTTAGACGGAAGGGCAGCCCGTGCCTTGGGTGTGCAGGGTCCTTTCGGGGTGGAGATGGATTCCCTTTGCGATCTGGGAGCCTTCGGTGTGGCGCCTGCGATTTTAATTTATCAGTTCGCCTTGACAGACCTGGGCTGGTGGGGTAAAATAATCGCCGGACTGTACACGTTCTTCGGTGCAATGCGGCTGGCCCGCTTTAATGTGAACACTTCTGTGGTGCACGGATATTTCCAGGGTATGCCGATTCCGGCAGGAGCCTGTTGTATCGCCACCTATGTGATTTCCGGATTTAATTTTACGCCGGTTGCGGCAGGCATCATGACGCTGGCAGTCGCCCTCATCCTGTACAGCAATGTAAAGTTTCCGGATTTTAAGGGAAAGGGCAATCCCATGTACAGCTATCCCGTGATTATTGCGGTTTTGATCGGCGCGTATCTGTTGTGGCAAAAGCCTTCCGGCTGGCCTTTTGTAGGTATGTTTACCTATTTTATTGCCGGTGTGATAAATGCTGTGTATTGTATGTTGTTTGTAAAAGAAGAATAAGGATTTGTGAAAGAAGAATAGGAAAGGATAGGGTGCATAGGTCCAAATGCATTTCAATTACGATGTGGTGATGATCCCACTCCAGTTGATCATCGTGTTCTTTACCATTTATTATTTCGTGGTATCCTGGTTCGGTCTCTTCGGCAAAATGAGAGAGACGAAACAGTTCCCGGAAAAAAGTACCTTCGCGCTGATCGTCTGTGCGCATAACGAGCAGCAGGTCATTGCCAAGCTGGTGGAAAACCTGAAGCAGCTGAACTACTCCGACAAGTTATACGACATCTTTGTGGTGGCGGATAACTGCGTGGATAAAACCGCAGAAGCTGCCCGCAACGCCGGCGCCATTGTGTATGAACGCTTCAGTGAAACGGGGAAGGGAAAAGGCTTTGCCATGGAATGGATGTTCCACCGCCTGTTCGGTCTGGAACGCCAGTACGACGCAGTCTGTGTGTTCGATGCGGATAATCTGGTGCATCCGGATTTCCTGAAGATCATGAACAACCACCTGTGCAGCGGAGAGCGTCTGATCCAGGGCTATATGGATTCCAAAAATCCGGAAGACACCTGGGTATCCGGCATGTTCTCCATTTCCTTCTGGATCGTGAACCACATCTGGCATCTGGCCAAATATAACATCGGCCTGTCCTGCGTGCTGGGCGGTACCGGCATGTGCATTGATACCAAATTGCTGAAACAGTACGGATGGGGCGCCACCTGCCTGACGGAAGACATGGAATTCACCATGAAAGCCCTGATGGAAAATATTCCCACCACCTGGGCGCATGACGCCGTGATCTACGACGAAAAACCGCTGACCTTCAAAGCAGCCTGGAATCAGCGGAAACGTTGGGCCCAGGGACATTTTGACGTAGCCAACCGCTACATCCCCAAAATGTTATGGAAGGGAATTACGGAACACAATATCGTGGTGCTGGACGGCATGATCAATCTGGTGCAGCCGTACTTCCTGCTTTTGTCAACCTTCTTTGTGTTCTGCACGTACATTTACAATCTGGTGCCGTTTTACACCAACGTGTTGTACGAGGTGCTGCCGATCCAGGTTTGGCAGATCATCGGTGTGGGCCAGTACATTTTCCCGGTAGCGGTGCTGTGGAAGATTCGCGCTTCCTTTAAATCCTGGCTGTATCTGCTGGTATATCCCATTTTCATTTACAGCTGGATTCCCATTGTAATGCTTGGGTTCCTGCACCGGAACGAGCACGACTGGTGCCACACGCTGCACACGCGCAGCATCGGCTTCGACGACGTCATCATTCCGGAAGACGTGGTCAATGTGGGGCCGAAACAGGTTGCTTTCAGAAAAAAATAAGGATCATATCTCTCTTCTGCAGCAAGGCGGAAGAGAGATTTTTTTATGATTCTGCGATTGTTGTTTCTTGTCATTTTTAAAATTTTCATTTATAATTAGTATATATATGAATTTTTATAACGCTGTTACGTAAGACACACACTTTATCTCCCAAAGTATTTTCTAAAAAATTTCCGAAGGGGAAAATCTGTATGAAACCGATAACTGACAAAGAATCTTTAGTGTACACAAACGAGAATTGTGTCGGCTGCAACAAATGTATTAAGGTGTGCAGTTGTGTAGGCGCCTGTATCTCTACCGAACCGGATGAACGTGGCGTATCCCGGATTAATGTTGATCCGAAACGTTGTGTCGCCTGCGGCGCGTGCTTTGATGCCTGCGACCACAATGCCCGTTCCTGGCGCGACGATACGGACGCCTTTTTTGCTGACCTGCAGAAGGGCGACAGTATTTCTGTTCTGATTGCCCCGGCCTTTAAGGCCAATTATCCGGATGAATACGAGCAGGTGCTGGGCGGACTGAAAAAGCTCGGCGTCAAACGTTTCATCAACGTTTCCTTCGGCGCGGATATCACCACCTGGGGTTACATCAATTATATCCGGCAAAACGGTTTCACCGGCGGCATATCCCAGCCCTGTCCCGCTGTGGTAGCTTATATCGAAAAGTATCATCCCGAACTGCTCCCGAAACTGTTCCCGGTTCAGAGCCCCCTCATGTGTGCCGCGATTTATGCCCGGAAGGAAATGGGAATTACCGATAAATTCGCGTTTATCAGTCCCTGTATCGCCAAGAAGATGGAAATCGAAGACCCCCATAACAAGGGCCTGGTACAGTATAACGTCACTTTCGAACACCTGATGCAGTATGTACGTTCGCATCAGATCCAAGGGGAGCCGGTAACGGACGAAATCGGTTACGGTCTGGGCGCGTATTACCCGACGCCCGGCGGTCTCATGGAAAATGTAAGATGGCTGGTTGGCGATGAAGCCTTTATCCGGGAAATCAGCGGTGAAAAACGCATGTACCGCTATCTGGATAAAAACGCCAAACTGATTGCGGACGGAGAGACTCCGTTTTTGATGATTGACGCGCTGAACTGTGAAAAGGGCTGCATCTGCGGCACTGCGGTGGACCTTAGCATGGCTTCCACAGACAAGGCGCTGTATAATCTGCTGAAGATTCGCGAAAGCGTGAAGAATAATAATAAAAACGACGCCTGGGGCCGGAACCTTTCGGCGCAGGAGCGCATGGACGCCCTGAACAGACAGTTCGCCTCCCTGCGTCTGGATGATTATCTCCGTGAATATACAGACCGATCCGCAGCCTGCCATGTCCGCGAACCGCTGGAAGAGGACATGGAAAAGATTTTTATCTCCATGCGCAAGTTTACGGAAGAGTCCCGCAACATTAACTGCACCAGCTGCGGTTACGATACCTGCAGGCAAATGGCGAAGGCCATCTATAACGGGTTCAACCACCGTGAGAACTGCATTTATTATCTGAAGCGGGAAGTGGAAGACGAAAAAGAGCTGTTGAATTATGAGACCACCCACGATGCGGATCTGCGTATCTGGCGTCGTCGTCTTGCGGTACCGCTGCTTTCTAAAATTATGCGGAATTCCACGGACTGGTCCGTGGTCATGGCTGATATCGACGGGTTCCGGAATGTCAACAGCACCTATGGAACGCAGATTGCGGATAAAGTACTTCTTACCCTGACGGAACGGTTAAAAACCGTTTCCGGGAAATGGCAGATGGAACTGATCCGTTACGCAGGGGATGAGTTTTTATTCCTCATGCCGGACCTGGTGGCGAAGAGCGATCATCCGGCCGTACTGGAAATCCTGAAAGCGTTTTCGGATCCTATCATCCTGGATAATATTTTCCTGAAACTCAGCGCCAGCGTGGGCATTGCCCTGCCGGTGGATAACCTGGAAGCGGAACATCTGATCGCCAATGCGGAAGACGCCATGGACGAAGCACGTCGGCGCGGCAAGAACCAGGTCTACGTGTATTCCGAAGAATTGAAGGACCGGGCCCACGAAGAGCATACCATCAGTGAAAAACTGATTGATGCCATTGAAAACGACAAGTTTTATATGCTGTACCAGCCCAAGGTGGACGTTAAGACAAAACTTGTCAACGGGTATGAAGCGCTGGTCCGCATGAAGGACTCCAAAATCGGCCCCGCCCAGTTTATCCCGGTAGCGGAAAAGAACGGCTGGATCTGGCGCATCGGGCGTATCACCACCGAGCTTACCATCCGGCAGATGGCTGTCTGGAGGGGACTGGGGTATCCGTTGCAGCCGGTTTCCATCAATTACTCCAGCCGGCAGATCAGCGATTCGGAGTATGTGTCTTTCCTGGAAGAAATGCTGCAGCGGTATAATATTCCTTCCAATCTTGTGGAAATTGAAATTACGGAAAGTGTATTCCTGGACAAGACGGTTCATGCCGAACTCCTGCTGGACCGTTTCCGGAAAGCGGGAATTCGTCTGGTCATGGATGACTTCGGCATCGGGTACTCCGCCTTGGGATACCTGACGTACATTCCGGTGGAAACCATCAAACTGGACAAATCCCTGGTAGACAACTACCTGGTGCAAGGAAACGACTCCATCATCAAAGATGTCATCAACCTGTCCCACGATCTGGGGAAGGGTATGGTGGTCGAAGGCGTGGAAACCGGCTGGCAGTATGAACGTCTGAAAGAATTTGGCGCAGACACCATTCAGGGGTATTATTTCAGCAAGCCCCTGGATCCGAAAGAAGCCATCGCATTCCAGAACGCAAATTCATAGTAT
>ONAV01000032.1 GCA_900315925.1 uncultured Selenomonadales bacterium
GTTAGGCACGCCGCCAGCGTTCGTCCTGAGCCAGGATCAAACTCTCCATAATAATTTACAGAAAGCCGATTCGGCTCTTCTTGTTGTTCAGAAATTTTTTGACTTCGTTAGGTCTGTCCCAAAAGGGACTGACCCGCACATTCATTTGGTTTGTTATTCAGTTCTCAAGGTTCCTTGCCGTCTTTCGACGACTTGATTATAATAGCACTTCTTTTTTCCTTTGTCAACACCTTTTTTCAAAAAAATCAAAAGTTTTTTAGAGTCATTACTTTTAATGCTTTCGATTACCGCAAAGGCCTGGCAAAATGAAGAAAAGAGAGGCTTACGCCTCTCTTTAAATACTGATACCCGGAATCTTTTCCGATACAGTCTCAAGTTAAACTAAACTTCTTCACATACTTTATTTGTGATCTTCTTCGTCCTCATCACTTTGCGCTTTTTCCTGCGCCAGCGGTTTCATGGTCGGGAACAGCAATACATCGCGGATTGAAACGGCGCCTGTCAGGAACATAACCAGACGATCGATGCCGATTCCCAGTCCTCCTGTCGGGGGCAGGCCATGCATCAGCGCATTAATGAAATCTTCGTCCATCATGCCGGCTTCTTCGTCACCGGCAGCACGCTCTTCCATCTGTTTTACAAAACGTTCCCGCTGGTCGATCGGATCATTCAGTTCCGTAAAGCCATTGCAAATCTCACGGCCATAAATAAAGCCCTCAAACCGGTCTGTAATTTCCGGATCTTCTACACTGCTTTTAGCCAACGGCGAGATTTCTTTCGGATATTTGTAAATAAATGTAGGCTGAATCAGTTTGTCTTCCACAAATTCATCGAAGAAAGCATTGATGATTTTGCCAATGCCCCAGGATTCTTCATATTCAACATGCGCATCGTCTGCCATCTGACGGGCTACCGCCAAATCGGTCACACCGTTAAAGTCTTTGCCGCTGTACTGCTTAACAGCATCAATCATGGTAATACGCGGCCAGGGACCGGCAAGGTTGATATCCTGTCCTTCGTATACGATCTGCAACGTTCCCAGAACTTTCTGCGCCGTTTCCGTTACGATCTTTTCGGTAATATCCATCATGGAATCCATATCGCCATAAGCCTGATACAGTTCCAGACTGGTAAACTCCGGATTGTGTTTGATATCGATGCCTTCATTTCTGAAAATCCGGCCAATCTCATATACCCGCTCCAAACCGCCGACAATCAACCGTTTCAGATTCAGTTCTGTCGCAATACGCAGATACAGCTGAATATCCAGTGCATTATGATAGGTAATGAAAGGACGGGCCGTAGCGCCGCCGGAAATCGTGTTCAGAACCGGAGTCTCTACTTCCAGATAACCTTCGTTATCCAAAATTTCACGAATGCTCTTGATAATCTGAGTACGTTTAATAAATACATCTCTGACATCCGGATTGACAATCAGATCCAGATACCGCTGCCGGTAACGCAAATCCACATTCGTCAGCCCGTGCCACTTCTCCGGAAATGGTTTCAGTGCCTTGGACAGGAATTCCAGATTTTCAACCCGGATGGACGGTTCGCCCATGTGGGTTTTGAACACCGTGCCAGTTACACCGATAATATCGCCAATATCCATCAGCTTTATCAGAGAATAATTATCTTCTCCCAGTATGTCTTTACGGGTGTACAGCTGAATCTTTCCGGTGCTGTCCTGCAAATCAAGGAAACTGGTTTTCCCATGACCACGAATTGCCATCACACGGCCGGCCGCCTTGACAACGGTTCCGTCCGCTTCCATCTTCTCAACATTTTCATAAATTTCCTTAGTGTGATGCGTCCAGTCAAACCGGTGACCGAAGGAGCGGATGCCACGCTCTTCCAGCTTATGCATCTTGTCAATGCGATTCTGCATCTGCTCATTAATATCCATTGCTGCCGGCGCCTGCTTCCCCTGAACATTCTTCTTTTCTTCTGCCATGCTGTTTCTCCTGATTATTTAATCTTAATAATTTTATACTGATGATCCCCTACCGGCGTACGTACTGTTACCACCGTACCAACCTTTTTGCCCATAATCGCAGCTCCAATAGGAGACTCGTTAGATATCTTTCCTGCAAAAGGATCCGCTTCCGTGGTACCTACTACAGTATATGATTGCAGACGGTCTTCTTCAAAATCCGGGCTGAGATCTTCAATATCCACCGTAGCGCCTAATTCAACCTTCGTTTTCCGTTTTTTTGTATTGTCAATAACTTTGGCCGTATTGACCATCTGTTCCAGTTCCAGGATACGGCCTTCAATACGGGCCTGCTCATCTTTCGCTGAAACATACTCGGAGTTTTCACTCAGATCGCCATGAGCAATCGCTTCATGGAGCCGTTCCTCATTTTCCAGGCGCTTGACAGTGCGAAGCTCTTCCAGCTCGGCCTCCAGTTTTGCAAGACCTTCTGCAGTCAATATGGTTTCTTTTGATGTCATGATTATTCCTCCAATGTTACACTATATTTATAGTATCATTCTTTAATAACGATACAGGGTACGCAAAAACGGTTAATTAATATTATAATTTTTTATATTCACCTTGTCAAATAATAAAGGACCGTTGATACATCCGCAATCGCCTCTGCCGGCAATTGAGCATACCTGTTCCATCAGTATCCCTTAAAGCTTTACATTCTCTCTGATGCTTTCTATCATTTCCTTTGTCACCGCATGTTCAAAGTTGCGGAATCCGGCCAGTGTAAAACCGTGTTTTTTAGCTAAACCGGAAATAGTATCAATCTGAGACGGAACCAGATTTCTTCCCAGTGTGAAATTCTCATATCGTCCTTCCAGCGCAAGAATCATGGTTTCCGCCATACAGGCAAAACAGGTTTGAGGAGGAAAGCCAAAATTAAAATGAAAATCCACATTGCCGGGAACATGGATCACTCCGCCTTCAATTACCAGAACATCGTTCCGCTGTGCCGAGACGTTCCGGGACACATTGCGGGGACGGGCCACATCACAGACTACGGCGCCGGATTTCAAATCTGCTGGATCAATAATAAAATCCACTGCGCTGGTCACGGCGATAACCACATCCGCCTTATGCAGGCAGGACTTCACATCAGAACTGACCGAAAACGTGGCAGCACCGTGCCCGTTCAGTTCCTGCGCCAGTTCTTCCAGCGGCGCAATACGCCTGGCAATGAGATTGATGTGCCGCACCTCACGGGACAGGATACGGGCGCAGGCCGAACCGATGGAGCCGCTGGCTCCGACAATAGCCACCTCCGCGTCCCGCAGGTCTTTCCCCATGAGACGGGCAGCTTCCCGTGTTCCTTCCAATGCTGTCGCAACCGTATAACTGTTTCCGGACGTTACTGCAATATTCAGACGTTCCGCAATCGTAACTCCTGCATCACCGACGATGGAAGTAAAAGCTCCCAGTCCGAGTATTTTTGCTCCCAGCTCTTCTGCAATCTTTCCGGTTTCCACAATCCGGTCGATGACAAACTCTTCCGGCAGTTCCACCATCTGCTTCGCCGTCAGCGGACAGCCTACAAACCAGCCCTCTGCTTCCGCATGAGGACTCTTTACTCCGGTAATGTGCGATACCGTAAACGGTTTTTTCTGTTTCAAAATATATTCCAGCAGGAAACCAGGAACATACCTGACCATAGGCGATACCATCTGCATATCCTCTAATGAAAGAGGGTGCAGCACAAACGCAAATCTTTCCATTCTTTCCTGCTCCTTACTGAAAATGTTCTATCGATGGCATGATTTTATATTTTCTAATAAACACTTCGTATTCTTCCGGCTGCAGCGCCTTTTTACTGCCAGAAGCAGCCACAATTGCAGCTTCCAGCACATTCGTGCCAAAACTCCGCCCCTGCAGACAGGGTGTGGTCGTAATCAATGTTTTAACACCGACATCTTGCAGCATTTGCCGGTCTGCTGCAGTTACCGTATTTGTAATGATTGTTTTCCCAGAAAGACGGGCTGGCATAAACCGTTTAATAAAAAGAAAATCCCCTGCAATGACATCACTGTCTGCAAAATACTCGGGATGTCTGCTAATATGGGAATCCTGTTTTTTCCCCGTGGGATACATCCATTTAATCGGCAGTCTGGTAATGATGGGAACCAGTACCGACGCCCAACGCCGCAAAGCCGCAAGACTCCGGATAGGAATGTTGCAGCCCAGACCGTAAATGATATCGCCAAACAGCAATCTGCAATTCTGTTCTGCCAGCGCTTCCGCCATTCCGAAACGATCCACCGCACAGACAAGCAGCACATTTTTACCGTTAAAATCAATAACATGTGCATCTGCCAGATACCGGATAGCCATCCGTTCCAACGTGTTTTTCAGACCGCTGCCGTCTAACACCGGCGTATCGTTAACCTGTTTCAGAAGCTTTGCAGATTCCGCAAAAACATACCGACGATTCCCGGCTACCAGATACAAATCCGTTCCACCCAATCCCATCGCATCTACTTTTCCATCATAGAAATGCAGCAACTGGGCAGCCTTTTCCATATCGCCATCCGTACCTTTTCGTTCCAGCGAAACTTCCGTATCCCCTAAAAGAAGACTTCCCCGGGCATCTCGTTTGGAAGAACCGATGCTGATACTGATCACCGTTTTCTTTTTTCCAGAATTCTTTGTTCCCACCGAGTCCATAAACAAGCTTACCTGCAACGATATTTTTCCGAATGTGTATTGTATCACATTGCACGAAATAACACAATCAAGCTTCGATAAAATTTAAGAGAAAACTTCTGATTCAACCCTTTTACTGCTTCAATACCCTTTATTTTACCTTTAAAAACGCTCCATACTCATGAACCAGTTCTACCATTTCCTGCAACGTTTCAAGCTTATGAAACTTTTCCCTGTATTCGGAAGCCCGGGGCATCCCCTTAATATAGGCAGACGCGTGGCTTCGCATTTCCCGTATGGCCACCTTTTCGCCCTTAAACGCCACAAGAGCAGTTGCATGGTGAATAATCAGCTGCAGCTTTTCTTCCAACGTTACTGTGGGTATTTTCTGTCCGGTCAAAGCCGCACGCAACTGTGCAAACAGCCAGGGGTTCCCATAGGCGCCTCGCGCCAGCATCAGTCCGTCACAATTAGTAGTCTGGCGCATGCGCAGACCGTCCTCCAAGGTAAAAATGTCCCCATTGCCAAATACCGGGACCTTCACGGCCTCTTTTACCCGGCGTATGATTTCCCAGTCAGCTTTTCCCATATAAAACTGATCCCGGGTCCTGCCATGAACAGCCACCGCCGCAACGCCCGAGTTCTCAGCAATCCTTGCAATTTCCACCGCATTCCGATGTTCTTTGTCCCACCCGGCACGAAACTTAACCGTTACAGGAATCCGAACCGCTTTGACCATGGCTTCCAGTATTTTACCCGCCAGTTCCGGGGTCTTCATTAACGCGGATCCTTCTCCGTTATTAACCACTTTCGGCACCGGGCATCCCATGTTAAAGTCGATAATATCAGCGCCCCGGGCTTCCACAATTCTGGCAGCTTCTGCCAGTTCTTCCGGTACCGAACCGAAAAGCTGGATGGCCGTGGGACGTTCCGCCTTATCAATCCGCAACATGGCAAAGGTCTTTTCATTTTTGTATAAAAGCCCTTTGGCGCTGACCATTTCCGATACTGTAAGCCCGCAGCCAAATTTACGGCAGATGACCCGGTATGGCAGATCACTGATGCCGGCCATAGGCGCTAATGCCACCGGTACATCTAATTCTATTTTTCCTATTCTCATAATAGTTACAAAGCCTTTAGTAAGATAAAAATACGGACGGAAAGCCCCCTTCCCGTCCGCAACAGGTCAGCCGTTTATTTTTTGTTTTTTTCAAAAATAAGGCGAAGACCTTCCAGCGTGAGCATCTGGTCGACTTCGTCAATGCAGTCCGTACCCTGGGCCATGGTATTGCCGAAGCCGCCGGTTGCAATGACCAACGCGTCACCGCCCAGTTCTTCTTTCATCCGGGCTACAATCTCTTTGATCAGTCCGTAATAGCCAAACATGATACCGGAACGCATGGCGTCTACCGTATTGCCGCAGATTGCTTTTTTCGGCGGAATCAGCTCAATACGCGGCAGCTTTGCAGTCCGCTGGAAGAGTGCTTCCGAAGAAATGCCGATACCGGGGCAGATAGCGCCGCCCAGATATTCTCCCGTAGGCAGCAAAGCACAAAAGGTTGTCGCAGTACCAAAATCAATAATAATCATCGGCCGTTTCAGGTGTGCGTATCTGTCATAAGCAGCTACGGCATTTACAATGCGATCAGCGCCGATTTCTTTCGGATTCTCATACCGAAGCTGCAGACCGATTTTTAAACCCTGGCCGACCACCAGCGGTTTGATATTGAAATACCGCTCACACATATGACACAGGGGAACCAGCACCGGAGGAACTACGCTGGAAATGATTATGTCCGTTACCTGCTCTTTCTTTAATCCGGAAAAGTTCAGCATACTGTTCATAAACATACCGAACTCATCAGCCGTTTTGGAACGGTCCGAAGAAAAGCGCCAGTTATCTACCAGCTTTTTCCCGTCATAAATACCAGCCACCGTATTCGTGTTTCCTACATCAATTACCAGTAACATATGTTGCCTCATTCCCATACTGCAAATCAGGAGTACCGTTTTCCTTTAGCCGCAGCAGGCCGGATGGAAACATCGCCTGCTATAACTTTCTCCATCGTTCCATCCTCTTTTTTTACAATCAGCAGGCCTTCTTTGTCAATATCTACAGCCGTCCCAAAATAGGTTTTATCCGGTGCGATGACCTTTACCGCCTGCCCGATAGTATCAGAATACGTTCTCCACTCATCCAGCACCGGCCCAAAACCCTCTCTTAAGACCGTCTCATACAAATCTTCCATATTCTTCAGGTAATCAGCCAGAATTTGCACGCGCTGAATCGGTTCCCGGGCCACATCCGCCACGGAAATAGCCAAATCTTTCAGTTCATCGGGAATCATAGATTTCGGCACGTTGGTATTGATGCCTGTGCCAATGACGATATAGTTGATCTTGCCAAATTCAGCGCTCATCTCCGTTAGGATGCCTACCATTTTTTTCCCTTCCAGCAGGACATCGTTGGGCCATTTGATTTTGGCATTGACACCTTTATACTTGTTGATTGCCTTGATAACGGCAACAGCCGCCAATAAGGTACATTTAGATGCTTCCGAAGGCATAAACGGCGGCCGAAAAACGACGCTGCACCAAACCCCGCAGCCCATAGGAGAAAACCAACCCCGGGACAGTCGTCCCTTACCGCGGGTCTGTTCCTCCGCTACCACGACCAAACCGTCAGCACAGCCCTGATCTGCCAGTCGTTTTCCCACTTCATTGCTGGAACTGGCTTCTTTTAAATAATGAACATGGTGACCTACCCATTTGGTTTCCAAATGGGCAACGATTTCCTCCGGACTCAGAAGATCGGGAGACTTATGTAAAATATAACCCTTCTTGGGAACTGACTCAATATCATATCCAACATTTTTCAATGACTGGATATGTTTCCAGACGGCCGTACGGGAAACTCCCAGCTTTGCAGAAATTTCCTCTCCCGATACCGGCTCCTGCACCCTTTCACGCAACAAACCCAGAATCTTGGCACGCATGACAACGCCTCCGCATTTTATGTTGATTTAGCAAACACTGATAATACTCTATGCACATTGATTCATTCTTGCGTTGCTTCTTATGACTGACTGTCATCCTATCCCTTCGGCAGACTGATCTTCCGCCTGCAGAGCAGGTCCATCCTCTGTCAGATATCCCTGATTCATCAGTTCCTGCAACTGTCTCCCATCCAGTGTTTCTTTCTGCATAAGAGTTTCCGCAATCAGCACCAGCTTGTCCATATTTTCCTGCAAAAGCTTTTCCGCGCCTTTGTAGGCTTCATCCATCAGGCGGCGTACTTCCTCATCAATAACAGCCGCTACTTCATTACTGTACCGTTCCCGGGCGATATCTCTGCCCAGAAACACTTCCTCTTCCGGATGCCCAAAAGTCATGGAACCCAGACGGTCGCTCATACCGTACTGGCAGACCATTTTTCTCGCCAGCGCGGTTGCACGCTGCAAATCACTGCTGGCGCCACTGGAAATATCTTTCAGGACAATGGCTTCGGCCACACGTCCGCCCAGCAGCATCTGCAATTCATCCAGCATTTCCGATTTTGTCTGGTAATTCCGGTCTTCCTTGGGCAGGCTCATCGTATAACCGCCGGCACGGCCCCGCGGTATGATTGTAACCTTATGTACAACGCTCACATCATTGTGAAGCAGTCCGATCAGAGTATGCCCGGTTTCATGATATGCTGTCAGCTTTTTCTCCGGGTCGCTCACAAGATGGCTGCGGCGTTCCGGTCCCATTACTACCCGCTCCGCCGCTTCATTCATGGCTTTCATGTCAATCATAGGCGCATTGCGGCGGGCAGTCAGCAGCGCTGCCTCATTGACCAGGTTTGCAAGATCCGCTCCGGTAAAACCGGTTGTCTGTTTAGCAATGGTAGCCATATCCACATCGGGCGCCATGGGCTTACCTTTGGCATGTACATGCAGAATCGCTTCCCTCCCCCGCATATCCGGACGATCCACTACGATCTGGCGGTCAAAACGGCCGGGACGCAACAGGGCATGGTCCAGGATATCCGGGCGGTTCGTTCCCGCAAGCATGATAATGCCTTCGTTGATGCCGAAGCCATCCATCTCTACCAGCAGCTGGTTCAGCGTCTGTTCTCTTTCATCGTGACCTCCGCCCACACCTGCGCCGCGCTGACGTCCTACGGCATCAATCTCATCGATAAAAACAATACAGGGTGCGTTCTTTTTGGCCTGATCAAACAAATCACGGACACGGGAAGCGCCGACGCCTACAAACATTTCCACAAAATCCGAACCGGAAATACTGAAGAACGGCACGCCGGCTTCACCGGCCACCGCCCGGGCCAGCAGCGTCTTACCGGTACCGGGAGGACCGTACAACAACACGCCTTTGGGAATTTTGGCTCCCAGCGCATTAAATCGCTGAGGATGCTTTAAAAATTCCACTACCTCCTGCAGTTCCTGTTTTGCTTCATCTGCACCTGCTACATCTTTGAAAGTAATCTTATTCTTACTCTCATCATAGCGTCGGGCATTGCTCTTGCCGAAATTCATCATCCGGCTGCCGCCGCTGCTTTGGTTCATCAACATAAACCACAGGCCCACAATCAAAATCATAGGCAAAAGAGTACTCAGCAGGGTTGCCCACCAGGGTGTCTGGGGAGGCAGTTCCGCCTTAATTTCCACATCTCTGGAACGCAGCGTTGAAATCAGGGTGGAATCATTGGGTGCAACCGTTGTAAAGGTTTTGCCGTCCTTCAACATCCCTGTAATCGAATTCTCGCTGATCGTAACAGACCGGACCTCGTCCTGCTGTACATGCTTCATGAAAGCCGTATATGATATATCTGTCTTACTCGCATTGCCGGCCGAATAATGATCCATTACCCAGATAGCCGCAACAATAATTAATAAATAAAAGGCAACGTTTTTAAAGAACTTAAACAAAAACGTTTCCTCCTTTCTGTTTTAATCAAATAATACGAATCAATAAAACCGTACGCCGGATTAAGTCCGGGCATAGACCACGGGTTTCAACACACCAATAAAAGGAAGATTGCGGTAATCGCCTGCATAGTCCAGGCCATACCCCACTACGAACTCATCCGGAATAGTAAACCCTACATAATCCGCATGCATACCGTTTTTCCTGCGTTCTTCCTTGTCGCACATAGCAATGGTTTTTACCGACGCCGGTTTTTTGGTTTCCAGCAGCGCCTTAACTTTGGCAAAGGTAAGACCTGTATCAATGATGTCATCCACCAGAAGGACATGCATGCCTGCAATATCGTCCGCCACGTCCAGCCGGACCGCCACACTGCCAGAGGTTGACGTGCTGTTTCCGTAGGAAGACGCTACCATAAACTCCATCCGAACCGGTATGGACATAGCCCGGCTCAGGTCACAGGCAAAGTAAGCCGCCCCTTTCAGCAGGCAGATGATGATGACCCGTTTTCCTTCATACTCTTTGGAAAGCTGTTCCCCCATCTCCTGTACTCTCTGTTTTATCTGTTCTTCGGTAATCAAAACCGCTTTTATGTCTTCATGCATAACTGACACCATCCTTATTTAATATTTATAAACAGCCAGCCCTGTTCCCGGGCCGGTACTTCTGAACTGCCGTTCTGTTCTTCCCACCGGGCATTGGCCAGACCGGGAATCCATACGATTTCATTCCCTGCCGCCGCCACCACCAGCCGGTTTCTGTCCTCCACAGGCACCCTGCACTCTATCAGATACTTTTTCAGGGTTTTATGTCCGGTTCCTTTTAAAGGAAGAATCCTGTCTCCCGGCTTCCTGTAGCGGAACACCAGCGTATTTCCCAGACACTTCAGCCGGGCTAATGGGTACGCCATCTGTGTCCGGTACTGATAGGCCGGCCTCTCTTTAATAACAGAAAGCTGTGCCACTCTGTGATCCGGAAACGGAATTTCTTCTATTTCTGTGCTACCGCCGTCAGACAGCCCGACGGAAAGCCCCGTCAAATCCACTGCACAGTTCCAGCCGTCATCCTGCTGCAAAGTCCTTGCATTATCTTCAGAGAATAATATTAGTTTATCATAAGAATACAATGCTTGCCAACTGCCCGGCAGCAAAATTTTTTTACCGCCGGAACGATTCACTATCAGCTGCTCCAAATCCTCGAGATTGGCTCCGGATAATTCCTCCGGGGCCCCCGAAGCGTTCCAGAACAGGCGCAGCACCCGGAAGCGCAGGGCTTTCGGAATGATTTCCCAGTTATCAGCCAGAAGCGCACCATTCTGTGTGACAGCCGGGCGCATCCATCTTCTTTTAAACTCCCCTTCAGCCAGCTCCTCCAAATAGTCCCCGTCTACCTGGAGATGTTCAGCCGTCCTGCATAAAACATCCGTAACAGAAGGAGAAAAATTATCCTCCAGCATGGGAAGAAGGACTCTTCGGATACGGTTACGCATATAATGCAGGTCTTCGTTTGACGAATCCTCCCGCCAGACAATCCCCCTGTCTGTACAATACTGCCGCAATTCTGCAGCTGTCAGAGAAAGAAGAGGACGCAATACCGCATCATGCTGAAACCGGATTGCCCCCAGACCGCGCGTGCCCGAACCTCGCAGCAGACGAAGCAAAAACGTCTCTGCCTGGTCGTCTTTCTGATGTGCCGTAAGGATAAAGTCCGCCCCTGTTTCTTCCGCACATTGGAAAAGCGCCTGATACCGAAGACGCCGGGCAGCATCCTCCAGGGACATCTTTTCGTTTTCCCGCAATTTCTGCGCATCAACCGCCTTGCAACAGAACGCAATCCCCATTTTCCGGCAAAACGCCTCTACATAACGGGCATCTTCCAGACTCTCCCTGCCCCGGATCCCATGTTCTACATGACATACGGTAAAACGAAATCCGCAACGCTGCAGTGCGTCTGCCATGGCCAAAGAATCGGCACCTCCGCTGACTGCCGCCACATAGTTTTTTGTACGGTCCAGTTTTTCCCGCAAAATGCGGGGAACTTTATCCAACACTGTTTCTTTCATGACTATCCTGTATTCCGCTGCCTGTCATATGGTCTGACTGCACACCGGCGATGCCGGCTAAAAAAACAAAAAAGGCACCCTTCCTGAGTGCCTGTTTTTACCGATCACGGCTCGCACCACGGCCACCGCGCTTGGATTCCGTATTTCTGCGTAAATCCAGCAACCGGTCATCACTGTCCTTCAGAAATTTGGACAGCTTATCTTCAAAAGATAACGGACCCACCTGACGGGGGCTCCGTTTCTCCACAACAGGCGTTTCTTTCGGTCTGGCTGGCCTGGCAGGAGTTTCCGGTTTTTCTTCGACCTGTTTCAGGGAAAGAGCAATTTTACCGCGGTCATCAATTGAGAGTACCTTGGCTCTGACCTTCTGATGCTCTTTTAAAAAATCGTGTATATCTTTAACATAAACATTGGATACCTCGGAAATATGAATCAGTCCGACTTTCCCCCCGGGAAGCTGAAGAAACGCACCAAAATTCGTAATACCGGTTACTTCACCTTCTACGACAGCTCCAATTTCAATTGCCATAAAACAAAAAAACCTCCTGCTCTAAAAATACGACTGTATAATTTTACCACCAGAAAATAACCAGTGTCAATATGAATGCTAATTTTCAGCCTTTTTTTCATTCTTTCCCGTCTTTGTGTTCTTGTCTTTTTGGGCGTCCGTATCCGCTTTTTCGTTCTGCCCTTCTTTATCCTTGACGATAAAAATCGGGACCTCATCCTTCTTTACATAGTTATGATCTTCACGGGCCAGCTTTTCAATATATTTTGGGTCGGATAGCCGCTTGCGTTCCGCCTCCAGATCAGCCTGCACTTTCTGCAGTTCTTCGACGCGCTTCCGGGTCGCATCCGTTTCTTTCTGAATCTGGTGAATTTTATATTCCTGCCGTCCCAAAATCGCCACAAATATAATCACCAACACAATCAGAACCCGCCGGAAATCTCTTGCCACACGGCTCCTTTTTTCACTGTCGTGAGTCGTCATACCGGTTACTCCCCTCTTAGAAAGTTGCTGTAATACAGAAAACAATTACTCCTCTGATTCCTTGGCCTCGTCCCAGAACCGGTCTAATTCTTCCAGGGAATACGCATTCCATTCTTTCCCCGATTCCGTTACGCGGTCCTCCACATGTTCAAAGCGTGTTTCAAAACGGTTGTTACAACGATTTAACGCGGTTTCGCTTTCCAGACCCAGGTGGCGGGCAAAGTTTACAAGGGAAAAGTACAGGTCCCCCAATTCCTTTTCCATGTCATCCTGATTCTGCCGGGTGGCAGCCTCATTAAACTCTTCCCACTCTTCCAATACTTTTTTCTTTACATCTTCCGTTTCCGTCCAGTCAAACCCCACCTTGGCAACCCGTTTCTGAATTTTATGGGCCCGCAGCAGGGAAGGCAACCCTTTATAGATACCGTCCAGCACCCGCTCCCGTTCCGGTTTTTCCTGCAGTTTGATGGCTTCCCAGTTGGTCAGGACTTCATCGCTGTTGGCTACTTTAACCGTCCCGAATACATGAGGATGACGCTCAATCAGTTTATCCGTCACGCCGTCAATGACATCCTGCAGCGTGAACATTCTCTTTTCTTCCGCCATTCGGGCATGGAACACAACCTGCATCAGGATATCTCCCAGTTCTTCTGCCATGCCATGGGTATCCTTGTCATCCACAGCTTCCAGAAACTCATAGCATTCTTCAATCAGATTGGCACGAATCGTGTCAAAATCCTGTTCCCTATCCCAGGGACACCCTCCCGGTTCACGAAGCACCTGCATCACATCTGCCAGAGGACGCACATCAAACTGCGTTTTGTGTTTTAACAGTGGGAAACGCTCCCAATATCCGGCTGTTTCATTTTCATCTTTCGCATTTTGCAGCATCGACTGCAGCGTCTCCTCCGGCTGACGGGGAATAAACACGCTGGTCAGGTGGTCGATTTCAGGCTGCCTGTCAATTTCAAAGAGCGGTATCTTCCGGCAGGTTTCATCATCCAGACCCAGATTGCGAAGAAAATACAGTTCCGTTTCGTCCGGCAAAACGTCCATCAGGGATAGCTTCATGTCAGAAGCTACCATCTTATTATAAACCTGCGTCACCATCAGGGGATACCGGCCTGCATCCGCCAATGCAGAAAAATCCTGCGCATCGACGATCCGCAGGCCGTCGATAGGATCAATGCCCAGTTTTACATACGCCAGATCCAGAAAACTCATGGCAGGCTTAACCGTCAGAGGTATACCGCATTTCTTCGCTTTTCCCCGCAGCAGCACAACTGTCCGCTCCGCAACCAGCGGGCTGCCGGGAACTGCATAAACCACATCTTTGTCTTCGGCCTGTTCGATAACAAAGGAAGAAATGTTATCATATACGTCTTCAAACGTTGCTTCCTTTTCATACCAGGTGTCGCAGGAAATATATGAAATGCCACGGCGTTTCAGTTCCGCAACGGTCGGATGTATCTCCGTACGGAGGATTACAAAGCGTTCCTCCAAAAGTTTTAACGTTTCCAGAGACAGATGACCGGCCGCTCCCGGTCCCAGGCCCACAATCGTCAGCGAGCCTTTCATTCTACTGTTTTCAAAGCCGGCTTTATGTTCCGTTCCCATGTACACACCCTCCGTACTGTTGCTTATCATTTCCAAAACTTCCGAATTATTTTCCCGATTACCGGCAGCTGCGCCGCCTCTTCCCGGGTCATACAGCCCAAAAGCATGACCGCCGTTCCATAAACCAAAATGGATACAGCCATGCCGGCAAGCAAAGCAACAACAATGCTTCCCTTATCCATAAAGAACAGAGCAGCCATTTTCCCTGCCAGTCCCATACACAGGGAAGCCAACAGAATCTTCAGGCTGTCCCTGACCGGAAACGGGATCCCGTTCCGATACAGGAAAAAGATATTGATTGCTGCCACCAGCGAAAAATTCAGATTCGAGGCCCAGGCTGCACCCAGAATATGGAAGGCCGCTACCGATGTCAGCTGCCAGACTGCAACCGCTTTCACCACGGCGCCAAATAACATGTTACACATGGGAATCGCCGTTTTGCCGATGCCCTGCAGCGCCCCCGTAGTAACCTGGAAAATTCCCAGGCAGGCAATGGAAGGAGCCAGATGGGCAATCACGGGTGCCGCCTTCATCGTACCGTATAACGTGCCGGATATGGGACCTGACAGCGCCCACATCCCTACGGAAGCCGGAGCCACCACCAGCATACATATTTTAAAAGCAGATTCCGTTTTACGTAAAATCTCATCTGACAACCGCAGCGTACTGGCTTCCGAAACCGCCGGTACCAGACTGGCCGCCAGTGACAGGGTGGGAATCGTGGCCATCATCAGAAGAGGCTGAGCCATGCCGGTAAGATAACCAAACAGTGTAGTGGCCGCTTCCACCCCAAAGCCGGCACGCCCCAATCCGTTCGGGACCAGCAGCATATCGATACTGCTGGTCACCGGTATCAGCAGGTTGGCACAGGAAACGGGAATGGCCAGCAATACCAGCCGGCGGGCGATAGATTCTACGCTTTCCGCAACCGTTTCCGTCTGCTCTTCAATTTTTCGTTTCCACTCCTTACGTGCTTTTCGGTAAAACCAGGTGAGCACAAGAAGTCCTGTCAGCCCGCCGGGCACCGCACCGAAAGCTGCGCCGGCCGCAGCGTACTCCAGTCCCCGGGGAAGCAGTAAATAAGCCAGGCCGATCATGACCAGCACCCGTACCAGCTGCTCCAAAATCTGAGATACCGCCGGCGGGGTCATCATCTGATAACCCTGGAAATAACCCCGAAAACTGGCCAGAATGCTGGAAAAGAAGACCGCCGGTGTCAATACAACCAGTGCATAATAGGCCCTGCCATCACGAATCCAGCCAGTACTGACGAGAAAACCGGCCAGTCCGTACAACGTCAGGGCAAAAAACAGACCGAACACTGCCATCAGACCCAGCGTAACTTTAAAGATCCGATGGGCCTGGGCGTAATCGTTTTTGGCCACTTTTTCCGCCACAATGATGGAGACCGCCACCGGCACGCCGGCCGAGCAGACCGAAAGCATCAGCAGGTAAATGGGATAAGCCATCTGATATAAACCGATCCCTTCGCCCCCCAATAAGCGGGACAGCAGGATACGGTTCACTGAACCGATGACTTTAACCATCAACCCGGCTACGGTTAAAATCAGGGCTCCTTTCAGAAATTTATCCTTACCCATTTTTACGACTCCTATCGCAGCTTTAGGAAACGCTGATTAATTCGTCTCCTTTATTTTATCAGTTTTACCAGATTCTTTTCAAGCCAGTCCAGCGGTTCGATTTCCAGCGAAGACGTCCGGAACAAAAGCGCCATTTCCCTGCCGGGTTCCAGCTTCATATACCGGCTGTTCTTTTCCGCCATCTTCACCAGTGCTTCCCCATTTACCTCCGAATGCTCGGCAAAGGTGATGCGGATCATTCCGGCCCGCACATTGATCCGGCGGATTCTCAGCTTACGGCATACCGCACGGACTTTGGCCAGACGCCACAACAGCTCCACCTCTTCCGGCGGGGTTCCGAAACGGTCGATGATCTCATCCATCAGGTCCTCTTCTTCCCCCCAGGCCAGATCTACAAAACGGCGGTACAATTCCAGCTTGTACCGGGGATTGGCAATATAGGAATCCGGAATATAGGCATTCAACGGAATTTCCAGAATCGGATCCGGTTCCCGTTCCATATTCAGGGACCCATTCCGGAGCCGTTTGATAGTCTGCTCCAGCAAATCGCAGTAGGCGGCAAATCCGATTCCGGCAATATAACCATGCTGCTGAGGCCCCAGCAGATTACCGGCGCCCCGGATCTCCAGGTCCCGCATGGCAATTTTAAAACCCGCCCCCAGTTCCGTAAAATCACGGATGGCCTGCAGCCGCTTGGCCGCTACCTCGCTGAGGGATTTGTTCTTCCTGTACATAAAGTAAGCATAGGCAAGACGGGAAGAACGCCCTACCCGCCCCCGCATCTGGTACAACTGAGACAGGCCGAAATTCTCCGCCCCGTCCACGATGATCGTATTGGCCAGGGGCACATCCAGTCCGTTTTCCACAATCGTAGTACACAGCAGTACATCGCAACTTCCTTCATAGAAAGACATCATGGCGTCTTCCAGCCTGTCTTCACTCATCTGCCCATGACCGATGCGCACATTGATGCCCGGCACCAGCCGTTGCAGCCGTTCCGCAATCAGCGGAAGACCGCTGACACGGTTATGAATGTAATAGATCCGGCCGCCCCGGCGCAGCTCCCGCTCCAGGGCCTCCTTAATCATGCCCTCGTCATATTCCGCCACATACGTTTCCACCGGCAGACGATCCTCCGGCGGCGACTCGATGAGACTCATATCCCGGCTGCTGACCAAAGCCATATGCAGCGTTCGGGGAATAGGCGTAGCAGATAACGCCAGCACATCAATCCCCTGTTTCCATTGTTTAATTTTTTCCTTCTGGGCCACGCCGAAGCGTTGTTCTTCATCAATGATCAAAAGCCCCAGGTCATGGAACATCACATCAGCCTGCAGCAGCCGGTGGGTACCGATTACGATATCAATATCACCCTGCTCCAGTTTTTTAAGCGTCTGCTTAATTTCTTTATTGGAAACAAAACGGCTGACCATAGCGATTCGAGCCCCGAAGGGTTCCAGCCGTTCCCGGCAGGTGAGCAGATGCTGCTGCGCCAGTACCGTGGTGGGAACAAGCAGGGCCGCCTGTTTTCCGTCCATTACCGCTTTAAATGCTGCCCGCAGGGCCACTTCCGTCTTGCCGTAGCCCACGTCGCCGCACAGGAGCCGGTCCATCGGTATGGGTTTTTCCATATCCGCCTTAATTTCGGCAATGGCCTTCATCTGGTCCGGCGTTTCCTCAAAGGGGAAGCGTTCCTCAAACTCACGCTGCAGATCCGTGTCCGGCCCATAGGCATACCCGTTGGTAATTTTCCGCAGGGCATAAAGACGGATCAGCTCCTCTGCCAACTGGGTTATAGCCGTGGAAGCTTTGGTCTTCATGCGTTTCCAGTCGGCGCCGCCCATTTTGGATAGTTTGGGCGTGATGCCCTCGCTGCCCACATACTTGTGCAAAAGGCTGACCTGGTCTACCGGTACATACAGCCGGTCACTGCCCGCATACTGCAGCAGCAGGTAATCCCGGTGCATGCCGTCCACCAGCATGGTTTCAACACCGATATAACGGCCAATGCCGTGCACATCATGCACCACATAATCGCCGCCTTTAATATCGGTAAAGTATTGGAGTTTCGCTCCCTTATGCTTTGACTTGAAACGGCGGCGACGCTGCAATCCGTATATATCGTTTTCCGTCAGCAGCAGCCAGTTTTCATTCCAGAACCGGAAGCCGTTGAACAGTTCTCCAAAACCCACATTCACTTTTTCAGCGTCTTCCGCCCCGTCCGCCAGGCAGACGGACGGGATTCCCCGCTGTCTCAGGCTTTCCGTAATGCCCCGGGCCTTCAGCACCGTGTTCATCATAATATAGGGCTGGATGCCTTCCGCCAGAAGGCTCTGCAAATCTTCAATCAACCGCTCTATACTCCGGTTATAGGATGTGACCCGGCGCACCGGCACCTGCATATGTTCGAATTCGTTAAAGTAGTTTGTATCCAATGCGGAAACCGTCACGGCCGGCTGTTTTTCTTCCATAGTCCAGATTTCGGCCGGCGGCCAGAGTTCTTCCTTATATGATTGTCCTTCTTTATACAGATGTTCCAGCGTCTCCTTCAGCTGCGCCGGTTCATCCATCACAAACAGCGTATCCGCCACACCGTAGTCCCGCAGGTATGCATCAAACACCTCTTCCGCTCCCTGCATCTGCAGGGGTACGATCCGCAGTGTTTCCGTATTCGTCAGAGAGCGTTTGGTAGTGATATCGTAAAACCGGATACCGTCAATATCCGCGTCAAACCACTCAATACGGGCCGGATTCTGGCTGTTCAGGGGGAACACGTCGATGATGCCGCCCCGCACCGAAAACTGCCCGATCGTATCCACTTCATCGGCCCGTTCATAGCCCATAGCGGCCAACATTTCAATAAACCGCCCCTGTTCCAGGGTAGCGCCCACGGAAATTTCCAGGCTGTGTTCAGTTACCCCGGACGGCCGGGGCAGTTTCTGCAGCAACGCTTCTGCCGTAACAAATACAACGCCCGGCTCTTCGCCGGCAATCAGACGCAGGGCCGCCGCTCTCCCCGCCTGGATTTCCAGGTTCCGGCTGTCCGCCTGTACCCGGGGCAGGTTCGTGGGATAAAACTCCAGCACCGGCAGTTCCGGATACAGATAAGCCAGCGTCTGCCGATATTCCCTCACCGCTTCTCGTCCGGACAACAGAAGTACCAGTGTTTTCGCATTCACGGCCTGCATCAGGGCGCACAAATACAAGGCTTTGACGGTTCCGTCCAGCCCTGAAAGTACACAGCCTTTTTTCTTCTTATACAACGCCGCCACGGCCTTCAGTTCCTTTACCGCAGCCAGGCGTTCCAGTAAGCGTTTTTTCATGAAAACCAATTTCCTGAATTAACTACAAAAGAGGTCATGGCAAGGCCGTGACCTCCCGCAAGGGTCTGTCTGTATTTTTGTCAGGGTAAAGAACACGCAAAACACTACTGCGAAAGAGGAAAGGAAAAACAAAAAACGCCTGTACTCATGAAGATACAAGCGTTATAGCCCAATATTACGAATCTATTTTCAAAATCATTTGGGCAACTCCGTGTTGCCATGGAGAGCACCGCGCTGTACCCGTTTCCCGGGCTCTATGGCCTGCACGGGACACACCAATATGCATAAGTGACAGCCTACGCATTTATTAATATCCAGCACAGGCTTTTCCTCTGTATTCAGCCGGATCGCCTGATGGCCGCCGTCGTAACAGGAAAGATAACACCGCCCGCAGCTAACGCAATCGTTACGCACAAAGCGAGGAAACTGGATACTGTTTCGGTCTAAATCCTCTGCCGATACAATATGGGTCAGCGCCTGACCCACAATATCCTGCACACGTGTAAAGCCACGAAGTGACAGGTAATCGCTGAGACCTTCCTTCAAATCATCAATAATACGGTATCCGTACTGCATTACAGCCGTAGTAATCTGTAGATTTCCGCAACCCATGAGCAAAAACTCCAGGGCGTCCCGCCAGTTTTCAATGCCGCCCATACCGCTGATAGGAACTTCCGCCAGTGCGGAATCTTTTCTCATCTCATTGATAAAACGGAGGGCAATAGGTTTCACCGCCTTCCCCGAATAGCCGCCTTCAATACTCTGTCCGTTTACTCTGGGCTCTGACAAAAAGCTATCCAAATCAATATTCATGATACTGCGAATTGTATTGATAGCCGCAATACCGTCCGCTCCAGCCGCCACGGCAGCCTTTGCCGGAATTTCCATGTGGTTGATGTTGGGCGTCATCTTTGCCAGCACAGGCAACCTGGTACCTTTTCGTACTGCCGCAGTATAACGGGCCACCAGCTCCGAATTCTCACCGATTTCCGCGCCCAGGCCTTCCTCTGCCATCTGGGGGCAGGAGAAGTTACACTCAATCATATCCGCGCCTACCGCTTCCATATCGGCAGCCAGCTGGGTCCACTCTGCTTCGTTACGTCCCATGATGGAGGCGATGATGACCTTGCCGGGAAAATCCCGCTTCAGCCGACGCAAAAAATCAAGGTTTTCCTCATAGGTGTGGTCGGAAAGCTGCTCGATATTCTTAAATCCTATAAAGGAGCGCCCTTCTTTGGAAAGGGCAGAAAAACGCGGGGATGCTTCCCGAATTTCCAAAAGCGAAATCGTTTTAAAGGCAACGCCACCCCATCCCAAGGAAAACGCCTTTGCCACCATGTCATAATTGCTGCCCACTACAGAAGAAGACAGAAAAAACGGGTTCTCGCAATGCACGCCGCAAAAATCAATGGACAGGTCCACCTTGTTTTCAGGTACTTCAACATGCAAGTCATACAGATTACAGAACAAATCCCTGAGCCGTACCGGAACATCCAGTTTACCGCGGCGGCAGGCCTGCATACAAGGGGCATTGCAATTTTCGCAAAAATGAACGGCAGGCAGTCGTCTCCTGGCTCCCACCCGGTTCTCAAAAATCAGTGCCCGCACAATTCGACCTGCATCAACCCCGTGAGGACAGGCCTCACTGCATTTCGGTTCATGGCATAGCAGGCACCGGCCTGCCTCTTCCCTTATCCGTATCACTTGCTGTTTCAACATACTTCTCCCAAAATCTGTAAATACAAATCTTTTTTCAACCGCCAGATCCATTTATTAGCGGAAGTAGGCTGCGTATAACCCCAGTCTTCTTTTATCCCGGAAACATTCATCATACAGATGACGGATGACATCATGTATATTCTCATATTTATGTTCAAACAGAAACGTCGGGAGATACCGGTACACGTTTTGACTATGTACCAGTTCCGACAAGCTACCCTCGTCTGTTTCTTCAATCTTTCGGAGAACGAGTCTCTCCGTTTCAATATATGGGATTTCCGAAAACAACCTTTTCATTCGTATCACTCAAAATCCGACCATCAATCTGTACTGCATCTACGAAACCTGTCGTTTTACCATGGAAGCAAAGATACCATTTTGCTTCAACAGTTCGTCAAAGGTGCCGCTTTCCGCCACGCGCCCCTGATCCAGCACGATGATGCGGTCTGCATTGCGAATCGTGGAAAGCCGGTGGGCCACTACGATACGGGTAGCCTTAAGCTTATCCAGACTCCTGGAAACAATGGCCTGGGTCCGGTTATCCAGCGCGCTGGTCGCTTCGTCGCAGATAATGACGGATGGCTTCATGGCTAAGGCCCGGGCGATCAGGATGCGCTGTCGCTGGCCGCCGGAAATATTAGTACTTCCTTCACTGACGATAGTCTGCATCTGCATGGGCATCTCCCGGATGTCGTCAGCAATGCCTGCCGCTTCCGCTGCGGCCCAGGCATCCTCCAGTGTCAGATCATTGATACCGATAATGTTGCGGTAAATATCACCGGTCATCAACTGTCCGTTCTGTAACACTACGCCCAGCTGGGACCGCACAGAAGCTGCATTCATTTCCGCCAGGTTCTGCCCGTCATAATACACCGCACCGCCCAGAGGTTTTTCAAACCCCAGCAACAGGCGTATCAGGGTGGACTTTCCGCAGCCGGATTTACCCACAATGGCCACGTGTTCTCCCGCCCCGATCCGGAAGCTGATCCCTTTCAATACTTCTGGCATACCCGGACCGTACGCAAAACGAAGATCCCGAACTTCGATGGCGCCGGAAATTACATCAGCGTCCGGACGTTCATCGGAACTTTCGGGCGCCACATCCAGGATCGGCTGGATGTTTTCCAGTATCGGTTTTACTACAGAAACGGACTCTGCCGCTGGGATCACCGCATTCAGGGACGTATTAAAGGCAGTGTAAGCAGCCTGGAAAGCGATAAAGGTTGCCGCCGTCATCGCTTCACCGGCTCCCAGTGCATCGGTAACTACATTCCCCGTTCCTTGCGACATGGTTTCTCCCATTTCCCGGAACGCAAAATAATACAGTACAAGGGAAAGCAATACCGGCTGCACGGCCGTAATAATCGAATTATAATTCTTCAGCCAGCGTGATTTATAGTTCCACTTCCACTCCTCAGAGAACCGTTCGCCCCAAAGGTGATAGGCCTGTTCCTCCGCACCCCTTACCCGGAACTTCACAAGGCCTGTAAATATTTCCTGCAAAATACCCTGGGTCCGGTTCTTTGCCGTTGTCATCTTCCGCTGAGCCCGCACAAGACGGCTCATGATCAGCCAGACAGCAAAGAGGTAGATAGCCCAGATGACCACAGAAATCGCTGTCAGCTTTACACTGTAGTAACACATCAGGGCCAGACTCCAGAAAGAAAACAGGAAACTGAAAATCACGCCGACGATTTCTTCGGACATCAGCTGAATCACCTGCTCCAGTCCTAAAATCCGGCTGGCCAGCTCACCGGTCTGCAGGGTTCGGAAAAAGTTCACAGGCAGGCTTAAAACACGGCTTATGAGGGCCGGTTTCACATTCATGTCAGCAGAGGTGGAAAGGCGCAGCAGCGCAACAGATCGCACGGTATTGAGAGTTGCTGTGGTAAAACCTGCTACCATAACCACCTGGGTCACCGTGGCCAGGCCTTTCCGGTCCAGTATGGGAATAATATCTTTGAATATGGTTTCCGTCACGATTGGAGTCAACAACGGAATTAACCCCGCAGCCAGGCTTACGGCCAGAATCGTACGCCAATCCTGTTTCCAGCACTGGCGTACCATAAAACGCAGAAATTCAGACGTAGAAATCTTACGGGCCGGCAGACCCGGATAACAGAGAAATGCATCCGTATTGATTTCTTTCGCAATTGCATCCGTTACGGGAATTCCCTCCGGACGTTCCCGGCTCATCATCCGGTAACGTACCGGCGTTTCCGGCACAAAAGCAACCAGTTCTTTCTTTTCGCCAAAGAAACCAAGGAGGACGCCGCAATCCCCGGTATACCAGTCCGGTTGCAGGCGAACAAGACGCATTTGCATTCCGCCTTTTTCCATCAGACGATGCAACAGGCCAAGCTGATCCAGTTTTCGTACCATTTCCGGCGCCATCTGGATGCTGCCGAAAGGCATTTTTAACGCCTGGGCCGCACAGCGTACGATAAATACGGCATCCTCCAGCGCCGTGTTGCCGCTGCCTGTTTCCTCTTCCGGAGCCACCGTTTCTCCCAGTAATCCGGAAATTGTTTCGTTTACAAGACGGGTCTTCTGTTTCGCCCTACTCTCCATCTGCATGGAAAGCCGTTTATCCTGGGCGCTGAATCGCACGCCCAGCAACATGGCAAAAATACCTTCGTTATCCGCAAAATCCTCCAGCAGCGCTTCCGGGTCCTGCTCGTGTCCGGCCAGCACGGAGCCGTCCGCCCATTTCCGCAGCACTTCATCGCCCTTATCGGCCAACAGCCGCAGCCAGGGCAGCGATATCAGGGCAGCAAACCACTGCCGCATCAGAGGCAGCAATTCTTCCGCTGTTGCTTCGGCCAAAGCAGTCTCTGTCAGTTCGCTGTCTTCTACCGCGTAGATCAGCACATCGATCTGCTCGAATTCATCCATAGAGGGGAACGCAGCCTGTCCGGGAGTTATTTCTGTCAGGAAAATCTGCCGGAACGACTGCTTTTTCCGTGTAACAGCATAAGCCTCCAGTTTGCCGGAGACCAGTTTTATATATATATTGTCATCATGCAGTCGGAAACGCTCGCCTGCTATCAGCTTCATCAGCGTTCCTCCTTCTCAAAAAATCTGTTTCATAATCCTATTTCATCGGCGTTCAACGTGTCATGCCAGTTTCAGGGAAAATTACACAAAACGAACCGAAACTTCATAAAAACGCACCTGCAAATCCTAATCGAGATCCGCAACATCTGCTTCCTGTTGGTCCCGCTCTTCAATCAGCCGGCGGTACGGTCCGTCGTGGGATATCAGTTCCCGGTGAGTGCCACGCTCCGCCACTTTTCCCCGTTCCAGCACGATGATCTCGTCCGCTTCCCGGATGGTAGACAGCCGGTGGGCTACGATCAGGCAGGTACAGCCCCGCCGCCGTATGTTTTCCAGACACTTCTGTTCGGTCATAGGATCGATGGCGCTGGTGGCTTCGTCAAGGATCAGCAGCGAAGGATTGAAAGCCAGCGCCCGGGCAATTTCCAGACGTTGCCGCTGCCCGCCGCTGAAATTCAGGCCCCCTTCCGCCACTTCCGCATCATAGCCTCCCTGAAGCTGAATAATATCGTCATGGATGCAGGCATCCTGGGCAGCCTGCACAATATCTGTTGACGGAACGGATTTATCAAACATGGAGATATTTTGCCGTACCGTCCCGCTGATTTGGAACACATCCTGATCCACCGTGGCCAGGGAATTCACGATGACAGGACGGGGAATCTCCCGCCGCTTCACACCGTCAAACAGAATTTCCCCGGACCATTCCTCATATAACCCTGCCACCAGTTTCGCCAGCGTGCTTTTTCCGCTGCCGGAGGATCCCACCACGGCTGCCCAGCGCCCCGGTTCCAGATGCAGGTCGAAATGTTCGATGAGAGGAGGATCCAGAGGACTGTAGCCAAAGCTCACATCTTTTAGTGTCAGTTCGCCGGACAACCGGTTCCCTGTAAAAGATACGGTCTGATTCTCATCCGGATAATTCAGAGTGTCTGTTTTATACCGCCGCACATCGTCCAGACGCCGCATCTGCATTTCCGTATTCTGCAGCACGTTGCCCAGGGACAGCAGTTTCTGTACCGGCTCATGAAATTTGGCGATCAGATTATTGAAAGCCATATAGATACCGGCGGTCATGATACCTTCCATGATGGAAAAACCGCCCACCGTCATAATCAGGGCCGAATTCAGCCCGCCCAGAAGCAGCGGCAGCAATTTAACCTTCATGGTCCACAGTTTCATTTCCTGGGTTGCTACCGAAGCTTTGGCCGCGTAGCCGGCCCACTTGGCAAAGAGGTCACCTTCGCTGCCGTTTGCCTTGATGCTTTCCACCATCATCAGGCCGCTCATCAGCACGCCGTAGGCTTTGGAAGCGTCCTGCTGGATGCGCATGATCAAATCTGTCTGACGACGGCGCATATATAAGAACACAAAGATATCCACGACACTGATAGATATACCGATCAGGGTCAGGGGCACGCTGTACTGGAACAACAGCAACAGATAAAACAGCGCCACCAGCAGATCCAGCAACGCCGTAGCCGCCTGATTGGAGAGTACCTCCGCCGTGGATTCGTTGAACTGGATACGGGAAGCAATGTCCGCCGCATACCGTTGCTGGAAAAACGCCACCGGCATCCGCAATACATGCCAGAAAAAGCCGGACGAATCCGCAATAGTCAGTTTTTTCTGCCAGTAAGTCAGCACCGCAGCCCGCATGGCAGTCATGATGCCCAGCAGGATCATGGTCCCGAACATGGCGTTCAACAACTTTACAATCCAGTCCGCGTGCTTAAGGGAAAACACATCGTCAATAAAAATCTGTCCCATGACCGGGATAGCCAACCCCGGAATGATCATGCAAAGACCCAGCACCATCAGAAAAATAAGCGCCCACTTATCCTCCCTGAGTTTGGCCGCCACCGTTTTGACGATGCTGTAGGGTTCCCCTTCGGGTTTGAAATTTTCAGATGGCGTAATCTTCATGTATACGCCGGTATAGGAGGTCAGAAATTCGTCCCAGGTTACGGTACGCCGCCCCATGGCGGGGTCGTTCAGGAACACCGTGTCCCCCTGAAATCCTTCCAGTACCAGGAAATGGTTGAATTCCCAGAACAGGATCAGAGGGAATTCCTTTTTACGCAGCACTTCACTGCGACCCGCAAAGGCCTTGGCCACGCAACCCTGACGCCGGGCAGCTTTAAGCAGGTTATCCGCATTACTGCCGTCACGGGTCACGCCGCACTCCTGCCGCAGGAACTCCAGCGGCAGCCAGCGTCCGTAATAAGCCAATATCATAGCCAGAGACGCGGCGCCGCATTCTGTTGCTTCCATCTGCAGGACAGTTGGCACCTTCACGCGCTCTTTCCCGGCAAAGAACTGCCGGATCCGTTCTCTTTTATCCATAGCGTCACCGGCTTCTCAGCCACTGGCTGATCTTATAAAATACCTTTTCGATAGGCGGCTGCCGTTCAATAACAACGGAACCGGTGCAGTAACTGCCCGCTGTCACCGGTTTATGGTGTCCCACGACGGAAGTCCACAGGTAACCGGATTTGGAATCTGCGTCCTTTACCAGTTCAAACCGAATTTCCACCGCTGCGCCGCCATCCTTTTGCAGCACATATTGGGCCAGTTGGGAATTGCCCAGACCTTTTCGTACCCCTTCGGCAGAAACGGGATATTGGGAAACACTTTTCACAACACCGATCAGACTGCCGGTTTGGGTAATATCCACTCCATTAGGCGCCAGCTGAATGGTCATGCCGGGTTCCACCCGTTTGCCCTTTTCTACACCAATATAAAAGACTCCCTGCAATTCATCTCTGTCCTGAGTAAGCCGGATACTGCAAATCGGGCTTCCGGCAGAAATAAGCTGGCCTTCTGCGACCATCACTTCTCCAACGATTCCTTCGTAATCAGAAAAAATATTCTCCCGCGCAGCCTGCTGGTACCGTTTTGCGTCAAACTGATAGACGCGGCTCTGTACGTCCCGGTCATTGACGCCCAATTCTGTACCGTATTGTGCCATGCGGGTATCTGCCGACTGCTCCGGCTGTTCCATGCGGGCGACCAGATCACCCTTTTGTACACGGCTGCCGGTCTTTACATACACGTCTGTTACCTTACCGGAGACCGTATGGGAAATATTCACCACACCGGCTGAATCCAAAATCAATCCGTATCCTTCTGCTTTTTCCGTAAAAGAACCATACACAGACCACAGCACAATGGCAAAGCAAAGCAGAGCCACCGTCGCCAGTCCCATCCATCCCACGGGACCGGTGATCCGGATCATACTGTCTAACTTGTCAGGGGAACGGAGTTTCTCCAGGGCTTTGGGATTGAAGATCTTATCACTGTTCACTTCGTTCCACCTCCCTGTACTTTCACGGTTGCCCGCATCCCGTTTTTCAGACCCTCCATACCGGAAGTGACTACCACGTCGCCCTCCTTGATGCCTTCCAGGACTTCGATAAACTGACCGTCGTTAGCGCCGGTCTTCACGGTTCTTTCTTCAATGGTGTTATCTTCTTTCGCCACATACACCCGGGTATGATTGCTGTCTATCATGGCTACCAAAGGCACGGACAGCGCATCACGGCCCGTACGGGCCTGCAAGGTCACGTTCCCGTAGGTCTGAGGTTCCAGCAGACCGGAGCGGTTATCCGCCTTCAACATCACATTGCGCAAAGCAGCCGGCTCTGACACCGGTGGTGTAATTTCCGCAACCGAAGCAAGAAAGCGCTGTTCGCTTCCCATGTTTCCTTTTTCATAATTCGTGCCGTAGGCCTTTTGGAAATCCCGGTTGCTGAACACTAACTCCGCTTCCAGCCCCGGTTCCAGATGCCTGGCAATCTTATCGTCTACCGGCGTAGCAAAATAGAGGGTGCGGAAGTCGCCCACCAGGGCCAGAGATGTTCCGCTCTGCACATAGGCGCCCGGCTGCCGGTACAGTCGCAATACCTGTCCGTCCAGGGGCGCTGTGACACGCTGCCGTGCTTCCTGAATACGCAGGCTTCCCAACTTGGCCTCCGCCACTTCCAGACCCGCCACCGCGGCACGGTATGCCGCTTCTGCATCGTCAAACTGCTGGGCGGAGATGGCATCTTTCTCTTTCAGCAACAGAAACCGCTTATACTGGTTTTCCTTGCCATGTTTCTCTGCCTGTGCGCTGAGGATATTCGCTTCCGCCTGCTGGATCTGCAGCGGCAGTTCTTCGTTTTCAAGCACAAACAGTGTGTCGCCTTTACGGACAAAACTGCTCTTAGGAGTAAGACAGGAAATAATACGCCCGTCCGACAGCGCCACGGCATCCGCCATGTCTTTGGAATAAAAATTAATAGTGCTCAGCGTAAACTTTGGACGGATAAAACGCACGGCCGCCCGGGATCCCAGTAGTTCCAGGCTGCGCTCACTCATGCGTTTGGCAATCTGAAACTCGCCCCGCTCATTCAGCCACGCGCCGTATAAGATTATGGTCAGCGAAAGGGCCAACACAATCCCCAACCCTATCATAAAATATTTCTTCATGAATACCCCCGAAAAACGTAGCGTAATAAAAAACAAACTGTATAAAGACACGGATTCATTTGCCCGCATGCTGACCGGTACTTGTTATGACCCACCGCGTCAACATGCCTTAAACGTGTACACAGACCCGTTTGCTTATCAGGATATAACTTATCTGCTTATTATAACATAAAATTACCGAATGCAACAGACTATCTCTGCCACATCCGGTAAAAAAATATATAAAACACGTCTATTTTAAATATTATCAAAACAACAGTTCAGCTATACAATTGTTTGCTAAATGCCGCACCACTTTATGCCCCGCTTATCACACTTTCTGACCTCTGGTCTCCAGTGTCCCGATCTATGGGCAGGGCCAGGTATTCCGACCCGATGTGAAGCAACAGGTTCTCCTGTTCCAGCCATGCCATCGCTTCCCGAATCTTTGCTTCCTCATAACCCTCCGACAGTTTATTCACCAGCTTATCTTCCCGTATCACGTTCCGGCAGGCCCGCAGCACTTCTGCTTCGGCGCCCTTCAGGTAATACAACGGTTTCCGGGAAATGAGGCGGGTATCCAGAACTTTCACGGTCTCTCCTTTGTCCTTCATATACAGAAGCTGGCGCTTCCTGTTCCATGATTCGGACAGTTCATACAGAGTTTCGTAGGCAGGCCCCAGCCGCCGGTAATCATAGTACCGGGCCAGTTCTGTCTCTTCCACCGGCGCAAACAGATGGGCCGTCCGGCGGATGAAGTCCTCATTTGGAAACACAAAATCATAGCCCCGGTCCGGCCGCAGGGCCGGGATAGATTCGTCCGGATGCCGCATGTAGTCGTTGTAGCGATGGAACATAATATGGGTGACGGTGTTGGGAGCGGACAGGTGCATGATCTTAGGCAACACCCCGTTGACTTCCCGGCAGAGTTCTTCCGTTTCTCCCGGCGTACCGGTCAGGATATACCACAGCACGTTGATCCCGTGGGCATTGCAGTGTTTCAGTGTCTGTACCTGACGGATGGCAGTGACACCTTTGCCCATCAGACGCAGAATTCCGTCAGAGAAGCTTTCGATTCCTGCCTGAACCCAGAAAAAACCGGCTTCTGCCAGACGCTTAGCGTCCTCTTCCGTCATGTTGGATTTGATTTCCGTAAACAACCTGAGCCTGTTGTTACGATAGACATCCCGTTGCAACAGGGCGGCAGGCAGCTCCTTCTGGTGGTTCAGGCTCAGGATATTATCGGTGAAATAGCACTGGGAACCGGGGTACCGACCGGCCAGTTCCGCCAGTTCATCCGCAAACCGGTCCGTGCTTTTCGCCCGGTACAGATGAGCGGTGCTTCCGTTCAGCCCGCAGAAGCGACAGGGGCGCCGGGCTGCCCACCAGCAGCCTCGGGAGCCTTCCGCCATCACGATATAATGCCCTTTCTGCTGAGGTATAAGGACGTCCCTTTCCCGGAAGTAATCGCTGAAATCCGGCAGTGGCAATCTGTCCAGATCTTGCGTGATTCGCGCCGGATCCGTTATCTTCCTGGTGCGTGACACTACGCCGGGAGGAAGCTCGCTGTCCGGTACTGTGCCGTCCTGCAGGAGTCGCGAACACAAAGGCGCAATGACCTCATCTGCCTCACCGGTAAAAACATAATCAAAAGCTTCCACATATTCCGCCAGTGCTGCCCCCGCATCTCCCTCGCAGTTGGCGCCGCCCGCTAAAATCAGCGGGGCGTCCTTTTCTTTTTTCAGCCGCCGGGCCAGGGCGATCATGGCGTTGTGCTGCTGGAACATAGAAATAAAGGCAACGATTTTAGGATGCTGCTCCATCACCCGGGCACAGGCTTCCGTCAGGTACGCATCCGCCATCGCATGGGCTTCCTGAAACAAGTCCAGGCTGTGCAGGGTATCCTCCCGCTGCCTGCCGGCAAAGACTTTCCCTGGCAGATGCTTTCCCTGCATCCAGCGTATGTAGTCTTCAAAAGAAGAAACCGTTTTGCCGTGAGCCGCCTTGCCAAAAATCGTTTCACAGGCAAAATAGTCATGACCGTAGCCGATGGTACATACCTGCATGATGCTCCGGTATTTTTCCAGACCGATACGGCTGGCATAATACAGATACTCATGCTGCACACGGCTTTTGATACCCGCCCGCGCCAGCACCGACTTGAACAGGGCCAGGGTCAGGCAGGGCATATATTCGTCGCAGAAAGGCATGGCAATAAAAAGCACATCCACAGCGTCTTCCCGTTTCATTTCCATAGCAGCCTTCCTTCAGTTTGTCCGTTATAAGGAATTGCGTATCTTTCCTTGCGTTTGCAGTGAGATTCGTTTGCAGGTTTCATTTCTGCGAAACCTGTCACTCTCTATCCCCGCATCCGCTGCGGCATATATCGACAGACCTTATTGTAAAAATGATAGAAAAAAGCCTGCCGGTTAAGGCAGGCGAAAAATCAGCGTACTGCTCAGCAGTCTTTTAAAGTGCCGCATTTGAAGGCGCAGCCGTCAACCATGTAGCAGGTCTTGACGCCGCCGGCCACTTGCTGCATCTGGTTTTCATCCAGTTCAAAGTCTGCCAGTTCCGTCATATAGGATTCGGCTTCTTCCTTCGTCAGTTCAATACCGCCGGTCTTTGCCAGTGCAATCAGTTCATCGGCATTTTTGCATTTCAAAGCTTGCATGATCATTTCTTTGGTAAGCTCATTGTGGTTAACAGGCATAATATTCCTCCCTCATTTGAAAAAATCTACAGTTCTTATTTTAACATGCTGACGTTGTATTTGCAAGTAAAAACAAATATTTCAATACTTTATTATCAGGAAACAATTCATTTAAAATATAAATTTTGTTAATTAGATAAAGGACAACCGGTAACGCCCTCTTCACAGGCCTGGCAAGGCAGGCAGCGGCGTTCGTAGCAGCAACCTGCGCAATGTTGACGGGTTTCCCCGTTTTCACGCAGCGCCTGTAACGCCGGGGCATGTTCCCAATACTCGACCAGATTTTCTGTAGTATCACCGTCTCCCCTGTCTGACTGCAATTCGCGTTGCAATGTTTCACCGGACTTCCAATGCAGACAGGGAACAAAACGCCCGTCCGCTCCCAAGGCTATAAAAGAACGTCCTGCCTCGCATCCGCGGTCAATCCCCCGGTTCGCATTGTATTTCGGATCCGGACCGTCCAGATATGCCCGTAACGGTGAAAAACAGGATTCTACAGCTATTTGCATCCCGACCGGTTGTGCGGCGCTTTGTGTATCCTGATTCTGATCTGTTTCCTGACTTGCGCTTTCCTGGGACCCCTCCGCCGATTCATTATATCCATTATGATCTTTTACAAATTCTGCTGCCGCCGAAATCTGCTCGCGGCTTGGGAAAACAGTGCCGACATTTTTGGCTGCGCTAAGCTTCATACCGGTTACGAGCAGTTCCACCGCACCGGATTCTTCCGCAGCCTTTGCCACAGCCGCCAATTTCCCGGCGTTGTCACGGTGCATGTACCAGCGCACCCGCACATTAGCAGCCCCCAATTCCTTCAAGGCGGCCAATATATGCAGGGCATATTCATCGGTATCGCTTTCCAAATCAATCAGGAAACTATCCACACCTGCCGCAACCAAAGCAGCCAGCCAGCTGCGCTCAATCTGCAGCGCTGCGCTATCCTCTTCCTGCGCCCTTGACCGGCTCACAACCACCTCCGCACGGAGGCCGGCCGCAGCGCAGGCCTTCAGCAGGCGTTCCAGCGGCTCGTAGGTTTCACCGCCGCAGAAACGGATCCCGCGCACCTGGTTTTCCCCGCATTCCCGGATCCGGGCCAGCGCCGTTTCCTCCGGCAGAACAGCCGTCCCGTCTGTCAGTTCCATATCCAGGCGGACAGGCCGCTCATAATGTGGAAAATAGTGATGGTGAATATAAGGCGACTGTTCCAGATAAGCCTTTGCTTCCGTAACGCGACCTTTCGCGTAGTTCAGTTTAAAATACGTAACCAGCGTCTGGATAAAGGGATCGCCGTCAGGCAGGATCCGAATCCACCGCCGCAGCGCCGCCCCCTTGGAGGGAAGGCAGAGTCCGGCATCCTCCAGCCGCTCGATAAATTTGTCCACAAGCAAAGGATGGCGCCAGCGTCCGAATACTTCCAACCCTGTTTTTTCCAGCAGACCGCTTTCGCTCAGATCAATGTTGACAGCAAACCCCTGAGCTTCTTTCCAGGGGAGCAGCGCCTGCTCCATGGCCCCGGTATCGCCCGGCCAGCCCACGTCCCGCAGCCAGGCAAAGATGCTCTCCCATTGGTGGAAGATCACCACCAGCCGGAGAATATCCAACTCACCACGGGGCGACATGGTACCGATTTGCTTAATCGTCGCATTCGGGGGCAATGCAGCGAGCACCCGGTCAAGCTGTCCCCGGAGCCGGGACGCCCGTTTTTCCCCGGCAAAGGGAGGCAGCACTGAATCCCAGAACTTCTTTCCCATGGGAGGAACAAAAGGCTTTTCCTGCCGCTGCACATTGTCGTCTTCCGCAGCGGTGTGTTCCGGTTCATCCGCCTTTTCTTCCTTGTAATCAGATGTATTAATAAAGAGACAGGGAGAAATCTCCCCACCCCTGAGATAATCCGCGTAGTCGATTTCATACCAGATGCACTTGATACCGGGGACATAGTCCTGGTCCACGCACATAATATAATCCACAAACCGGGCCGGATTACCCAGCCGCACTTCCAACCCTGCCCCATGGGTGATGGTATCGCCGAACTGCGCCTCCACATTGGCAAGGGCAGCCAGGCATTCCTCATCCATGAGTTCCGGTACCGGGTGGCGGCGCAAATGCGCAAGATATGCCCGCGCCGGCAATTCCTGAATCTTCATAGTCATTTCACTCACGCTTTCTGCATTTCCTCCGAAGCCACATCAGGAAGCAAGCCTGCCTCGTTGATAATTGCAAACATTTCTTTCTCGTGGGTGGCGGTCATCAGTGTTTCCCGTTCCGCCTCTGTCAGCCGGGCGAGCGGCCCTGCCAACGATATGGAAAGCTCATCCTCTCCGGTTTCTTCCCATTTAGCCCCCACAACCCGGGGCGCCACAAAGGCGAAAATCTCCTTTGCTTCGCCGCAGCTTTCGCGGAAATAACTGCCGTGTACCCGTTTCGCTTCCGGTGCGCAGCCGCCCCGGCAGATGAAGATATACGGGCAGGTCTGACAGGGCTTCATCAGGTCTGAAGTACGGGTACGCCACTTCGCCTTGCCGAAGTTGAAAAAGAAGCGGCCTGTCGCTTCGTCAGTGAAGCCCACAGCATCCTCTTCCATGGCCACCAGATCCCAGCAGGGATAAATCAGTCCGTCGGGGCCAATGACCAGCATGCCCTGCTCCGAGCCGCAGAAAGCCGGGGAAAAATTCGGGAAGTCTTCCTTTTTCATTGCAGCATACAGGCCCTGCATAGGCATGGAATACTGACTTTGTTTTTCGATCGCATCCATAGGAGGAATGCCGGCCGCAATAATGGCATCCATCACCTGCTGTTCCGTAACTTTTGTGGGGGAATTGCGATCCTCCGACACAGCCTTGAAATAATAGGAGAAAAAGCCTTTACGCTTTGGTCTCGGTTTGCCGGCCTTCTCAGCCTCCCTGGCTTCTTTATCTGCCTGCATCCGTTCGTCCCGGCGCGCCTCATGCAGCCCCCTGGCCGTCAGGTCGTCAATCAGCGCCTTGATACCGCCGATATTCTCCCCGTTCACATTTACCCGCAGGCTGATGTCAACACCGTGTTCAAGAGCCAGCGCCACATTTTTCAAAATGCGGTCGTACGTAGGCACGCCGTCCCGATGGAGCCGGCGCCGGTCGTTCAGTTCGCCCACACCGTCTATCGTCACCTGCAGATGGGAAAAACCAAATTCTTCCAACAGGTCGATATAGGCATCCAGATCGTAGCCATTCGTGATGGCGGTCGGCGACGACAGCCCCATGTCTCTGGCATGCTCACAAATGTTTCTGACTGTCGCCATATTTTCTTTGAGCAGCGGTTCACCGCCGTAAAGGGAACAGCTATTCACTTTGTGCCCCTGCTCCCGCTGCTTCTGTAATGCAGCAAAGACAGCATCCACCATTTCGGGATTCATTTCGTGGCCCAGCCACTCCTGCCCCCGTGTCAGACGGTGCCGTTCAAAGCAGTACGGACAGCGGAAGTTACAATTGTAAGTGGGCAGGATTACCGGTCCCCTGCCGCTGTGACCGATCAGTTTTCTCCATACACGTCCGAGGAGCTGTGCATCAGCCAGTTCACCCGCCTCGTCTTTCCGGGTGATATGGCCGCGCTGGGTCAGACGTTCCCGCAGAGCAAAAGGAATCTCCGCAAAACGTTCTTCACGCAGCTTCGATGCCGTCGCCTCATCCACCACGTCCAGTGCGCCGTACAGTCCGTTCACCAACAGCGCCTTCCCTTCAATGATCTTGTCGTCTTTGCCGATCAGCGGCAGAATGATCTCATACGTACTCACTCTCATAGCGCAATACTCCCTTTCTAAAAATGCATCCGAATCATACTGCATCCTGAGTATATTGTACACGAAATAATCATGAAATACAATTGTCCCGATTACTATTATAACAACGCCTTGTATCTCTCCGCGATACTGGTTCCGGCCAGGTCCGAAAGCAATTCATATTTTGATTTTTTGTCTGACAGCAGTGTTTTTGCAGAGGACAGCAACTCCTTCGTTTCCGTCTTTCTCTTTTTCTCTGTCAGGAACCGTTCTATTCTGCCTTCAAGAATACCGAGCGTCGCGTCTACAGCGCGGTACACCTCCGTCCGTTCCCAGGGAAGTACGTTCCGGCAATAAAAGGAAAGCCGGCCGGTGCAACGGCCCGTACTCTGCTCTAATCCAAAAAACAACCGCTGCCGCGCTGCGCTGAAATTGCCAAAGGCCGCAAGCTGCCCCATGGCATCGGCAACGATTTCGTCAAGGGCATGGTTCTGCATACCCCCAAACAGCCGCAGTATTTCATAGTGGGCACACTCATGGGCAAACCGCAGCAGGCAGGAACGCTCGATCCACTCTTCTTCATCAAGGCCGAGCAAATCCGCCGGAACATTGCTGTAAGGCGCCTGCCCCAGCAGGATCACCCGGTGATTCCGGATGTTTTTGGCCCGGGCCTGCATGGTAAACGCATTCACGGTAACGGGGAAGTTCGCTAAATCCTCCCGCCCGTTCAGTAACGCTTCCACGCGCAGGAAGTCGTCGCGGTTTCCCGTTACGATAACCGGAAGATGCCCTCCCAGCGTTTCCGCAAAAAAAATGCGCAGTGTTTCTTCCTGCCGCAGAGGAAACGAGGCAATATCCCGGCCAACAATTTCTGCCAGAAATTCCCGCGCAGCTACCCCCTCCGACTCTTTCCAGACCGATGCAAACGCTTCGTCGGCCAGCGGAAGGACCGACGGCGTTTCCGGTATTGCATAACAATGGGACAGATAGGTATCAGCTTTCATCACTTCATACACTTTCCTTTTGTAAACGACGCCGGAACAAAAAGCAAGGCAAAACCGCTAAAAAACCGGACGCTTTTACACGCCCGGTAATTGTGAAATTGCAATGCGCTATGCTGTATCGAACCATGACCCCAGCAAACGTCGCCGGCAACTTTTTTCATCATTTTTTGTATTGCAATGCTGCCGCAATAAAATCGCGGAACAGCGGATGGGCCTTTGTGGGACGGGACTTGAATTCCGGATGGAACTGACAGCCCAGGAACCAGGGATGCTCGCTTTGCGGCAATTCCACAATTTCTACCAGACGGTCGTCCGGAGAAATACCACCCAGCACCAGACCGTGTTCTGTCAGAACATCACGGTATTCGTTGTTAAATTCATAACGGTGGCGATGACGTTCGTATACCAGCGGCTGTCCGTAAGCCTTATCCGTCAACGTACCGGGGTAAACCTTGCAGGGATACAGACCCAGCCGCATGGTGCCGCCCTTATCTTCAATATCCACCTGGTCCGGCATCAGGTCGATGACCGCCGGAACCTCCGCCCTGAACTCGCTGCTGTTGGCATCCTTCATGCCGCAGACATTCCGGGCGAATTCTATAACGGCGCACTGCATACCCAGGCAGATGCCGAAGAAAGGAATCTTATGTTCCCTGGCATAGCGAACGGCAGAAATCTTGCCTTCAATGCCCCGGTCTCCGAAACCGCCGGGAACCAGAATGCCGTCCACGCCTGCAAAGACTTTGTCCAGATCTGTGCCAGGAGCTTCGATTTTCTCCGCGTTCACCCAGCGGATATCCAGCTCTGCTTCATTGTGCAGCGCCGCGTGTTTCAGCGACTCCGTAATACTGATATAGGCGTCCTGCAGTTCCACATATTTTCCGGCCACCGCAATGGTCACTTTCCGGTCATAATGCTTCAGGATACGGGCCACCATATCATGCCAGCCGGACATATCCTTCGGTTTTAAGGGCATATCCAGTTTCTTCAGCACAATGTCATCCATGTGCTGTTCTTCCAGCAGCTGAGGCACTTCATAAATACTCTTGGCCGTCAGATTCTGGAAAACCGCTTCCTTATCCACGTCACAGAACATGGCCAGCTTGGCAATCATGTCCTCAGACATGGGATGCTCGCTGCGGCACACCAGAATATCCGGGGTAATGCCGATGCTGCGCAACTCCTTCACACTGTGCTGGGTAGGTTTTGTTTTCAGTTCGCCCGCCGCACCGATATAGGGAACCAGCGTCACATGGATGTACAGCACATCGTTTTTGCCCACATCCTTTTTTACCTGACGGATAGCTTCCAAAAAGGGAAGGCTTTCAATATCGCCTACCGTACCGCCGATCTCGGTAATGACAAAATCGGCATTGTCATTGTTGCCGACACGGAATACCCGGGACTTGATCTCATTGGTAATATGGGGAATGACCTGCACCGTACCGCCCAGGTAATCCCCCCTGCGTTCTTTTGTAATGACGGACTGGTAAATTTTTCCGGTAGTCACGTTGGAACTCTTGGACAGGTTGATATCAATAAACCGTTCATAATGGCCCAGGTCCAGATCCGTTTCCGCGCCGTCATCCGTCACGAACACTTCGCCGTGCTGATACGGGCTCATGGTTCCCGGATCGATATTGATATAAGGATCGAATTTCTGTACCGTAACCTTATAGCCCCGGCTCTTCAGCAAACGCCCCAGAGAAGCTGCCGTAATCCCTTTACCCAGAGAAGAAACCACGCCGCCTGTTACAAAAATGTACTTTGTTGCCATTGAACTGTACCCGTCCCTTCTGATTCAGTAGTCTGTTCTTCTGCCGGCGAAATGATGCCCCGCTTGTCCAAAGCCAGACTGACCGGCTCCCCGGTCATCCACCCGCAATGAAACGATAGATTTATTATATTTATCTTTTTTAATTATACTTACCTTTTATTATAAAAATAAAATCGTGGAAACTCAAGTCAAAATTTTAAGGCTTGCAAAATCTGTAAAATGTGCACGAATTTCCTGCAGTATGTTACATTTTTTCCGGAGCGGATACGCCCAAAATGGACAGTGCATGCCGTACCACATGTCCCACTGCCATGACCATGGCCAGCCGTGCCTGCTGCAGATCCTCATTGACGCCCAGGATGCGGCACTGGTTATATGCGGAATGGAACAGTCCCGCCAGGTCGTACACATAATGGGCCACCTGTTGCACCGCCCGTTCCTTTGCCGCCGTTGCCAGCGTAATCACCCTTCCCCTGCACCTTGATACCGGCTTCCGCCACCTGCCGCATAATGCTGCAGATCCGGGCATGGGCATACTGCACATAGAACACCGGATTATCATTGGATTTTTTCTTGGCCAGGTCCAGATCAAAGTCCAGCTGGCTGTCGATGGAACGCATCACAAAGAAGAACCGGGCCGCGTCCGTTCCTACTTCATCAATAAGTTCATTCAGGGTCACACTCTGGCCGGTCCGTTTGGACATCTTCACTTCCTGTCCGTCCCGCAGTAGACGGACCATCTGCAAAATCAGAATTTCCAACTGTTCCGGCTGATAACCCATGCACTGCATGGCCGCTTTCATCCGGGCAATGTACCCGTGATGGTCCGCGCCCCACAGATTGATGACCCGGTCAAAGCCCCGGCCGAATTTATTGGCGTGGTAAGCGATATCCGCCGCAAAGTAAGTAGGAACGCCATTATCCCGAATCACCACCCGGTCCTTGTCGTCGCCGAATGCGGTAGACTTCAGCCACAGGGCCCCGTCCTGTTCATACATGTAACCCTTTTCCAGCAGTCTGTCACAGGCTTCTTTGATTTTATTTGCTTCGTGCAGGGTCTTTTCACTGAACCATACATCAAAGCGGACGTTGAAGCGTTCCAGATCTTCCTTCAGTGCCGCCAGCTTTTCCTGATAGGCGATGGTCTTGAACTCTTCCAGCCGTTCTTCTTCCTCCATCTGAAGGAAACGGTCGCCGTACTTGTTGATGATGCGCTGTGCCGTATCGATAATGTCGTGACCGTGGTATCCGTCTTCAGGGAATTCGATTTCCTTTCCCAGCAGTTCCAGATACCGGGCATTGACGGAACGGGCCAGGTTGTTCATCTGGTTGCCGGCGTCGTTGATATAGTATTCCTGCTCCACGTCATACCCCGTCGCCTTCAGCAGATTGGCCAGCGCGCTGCCTACCGCCGCGCCCCGTCCGTGTCCCACATGCAGCGGACCGGTGGGATTGGCGCTGACATATTCCATCTGAATTTTTTCGTCAGACGCTTTGGGCAGATTGCCGTAATTCTCCCCGGCTTCCACGATCCGGGCCAGCATGTCGTACACCCAGTCCGGGTTCAGATAAAAATTGATAAAACCGGGTCCGGCAATTTCCGCTTTCTTCACATAGGGGCAGTCCAGATTTTCCACAATGTACTGAGCCAGTACCCGGGGATTGCAGCGCAAAGCTCTGGCTGACTGCATGGCAAAATTGCTGGCAAAATCGCCAAACTCCTTTTTCGGCGGAACCGTCAGCTGCACCTCCGGCAGCGTTCCGTCTTTTACCACGCCGGCGGCAATGGCATTTTTCGCAGTTTTTATAATCGCGTCAGTTAATACTGTTTTAATATCCACGCTTCTTATCCTCCAGTTTCTATCGCAAATCAACAATTATCGTCGTCATAATCCGGTTCATATCTGTCGCCCCATACGCAAGATCGTATTCCAGCTGAATCTTCCAGCCATAGGGCAGCTTTTTGATACGTACTTTTTTTGTTTTTGTCTCCAGCGGAATCATCAGGTAAGGTGTCCGGTAATCGCCGGTACAAGTACCGCCTTCCGCAAATTCCTGGTGCATTTCATAGGCGCCGTGACGGATCAGGGAGACCTGCGAGCTGTTCCACTTCACCGTCGTTGTGGTACCTGACATGCCGGAAGCTTCTGTTTCTTCATACCGGGCATAACAGTATCCGTTTTTTTCTGTAAAGGTCCCGATGTTTACCGTTTCCAGCCGGGATACCCCCTCGCTGTTACGGGAAACGCCAGACACCGTGATCTTTGCTTTTTGCATACTGCCTCCGGAATCGGTTATAGTAAAAACTGTCACGGGCCATACGCAAAAAGTATGTCCCGATGACAGTTTCCATTCTTTACTAAAGCACTGACAATTACAATCTTACAGGGACCGTTCCATCTCTTCAAACTCTTTCATAACCTCTTCATCCGCCGGGGTCATCAGGCTGACTCCTACCAGAACGATCAGGCTGATCAGGAACGCCGGCAACAGTTCATAGATTCCCCAGACGCCGCCCATGGGCGCCACCAGGAACTTCCATACAAAGATGGACACGCCGCCTGCCACCATACCGGCCAGAGCCCCTTCAAAAGTGGTACGCTTCCAGAACAGAGACGCCAGTACCAGCGGCCCGAAGGAAGCGCCGAAGCCTGCCCAGGAAAAGGCCACGATTTTAAACACGTAGCTGCCCGGATCCCGGGCGATAATAACAGCAAGGATCGCAATGACGACAACCGTAATCCGGGCCGCGAACATGCTCCGGCTCTTGCTCAGGGCCTTTTTATCTGAATTGGCCCGCATGGTTCCCTGCATAATATCCTGGCTGACGCTGGATGCCGCCGCCAGCAGCTGGGAGTCAGCCGTTGACATGGTGCTGGCCAGAATACCTGCCAGGACCAGGCCTGCCCCGATCGCCATGACAGCGCCGTGTTCCGCTATGGTATTGGCAATCTGGATGATAATCGTTTCCGTATTGGCATCCGTCAGGTTTTTCACCAGACCGGCGCCGGTCATGGTCTTGCCTACGATACCGATGGCAATCGCAATAAACATAGCGATGACGACCCAGACGGAAGCAACCCGGCGGGACATGGCCAGTTTATTCTCGTCCTCAATGGCCATAAAGCGAAGCAGGATATGAGGCATGCCAAAATAGCCAAGCCCCCAGGCCATGGTGGAAGCAATCGTCAGTAACGTGTAAGGCGCCGCGCTGTTGGTCTTCACCGAATAGGTTTCTGTCAGGGACAGGTAACCGGGAAGCGCTTTCGCATTGGCCAGCACTTCGTCAACGCCGCCCACCGTACCGATGGAATACATCAGCACAAACAGCAGGGCGAAGGTCATGATGATGCTCTGCACAAAGTCTGTAGTGGAAGCCGCCAGGAAACCGCCGGCCGCCGTATAAGATACGATAACGATGGCCGAGATGATCATAGCCGTCATATAATCTGCCCCAAACAGGGAATTAAAGAGCTTGCCACAGGCCGCAAAGCCGGAAGCGGTATAGGGAATAAAGAAGATAACGATGATGGCCGCCGCAAAAGCTGTCAGGATATGACGGTTATCATGGAAGCGGGCGGAAAAGAACTGGGGCAGCGTAAAGGAATCCGTAATGCGCGTATAAATACGCAGCCGTTTCGCCACAAACAGCCAGTTCAGGTACGTGCCCACCGCCAGACCGATACTGGTCCAGGCCACATCCGCGGATCCGGACAGATACGCTACTCCCGGCAGACCCATCAGCAGCCAGCTGGACATGTCCGAAGCCTCCGCGCTCATGGCAGTTACCAGCGGGCCCAGTTGCCGGCCACCCAAATAAAAATCGGAAGCCGATTCATTCTTCTTTGCGTAATAGAACCCGATCAGCAACACAAAAATCAGGTAAAAGGCGATGGTCGCCACAATATAAAACAGATTTGAACCCATAATCAAAACCCCTCATCCATTATATTTTGGAGCTCTAAAATAATATTACGGATAGTTTACCACAAAACCATAAAAAATAAAAGCGCCGCTATACAGAAGCCGCGCTTTTCTAAACAGGTAACAGCTACCGCATATTTTCAATGATATCCTCAAAATTCGTAATCAGCAGCGGATGTCCGGTAACACTTAAATCACGCAGCACATACCCATAGGAATCATACCATGTATCAGCCAGTTTCATTTCCAGGCCTTCTTTTTCAAACTCTTCCACCATTTTCAGGACGAAACGGTTTACCACGCCGTCTTTGTCCGTGTTCAGCGGGATGATGCGGGTCTCCGGCTCAAATTCTTCCACAGTCAGATCCCAGCCTCCCGGGATAGGCGGTCGGCGGTCCGCTCTGATGAAATAGTTTTTGGAAAAACCGACGTAGGTTCCCATCGCGTCAAACATTTTTGCCTTAATCAGCGGGTAACCGTTTTCGTTGCCCCATTTTACGATTGCCTCAGAGCATTCATTATTGTGAATCACGCTTGGTAATTCGCCTTTTTTAACAACAGCCATTTCCATTTCCTCCTCTATATTCATGTTAGAACCTTCACTGTACATACATATTATTATTGTACATGATTTTGGTTATTATTTCAATTTTTCTTTACACTTTATTCCAAAAATTTAGGGAAATACCATCTGAACAAGGCTTCCGGTTCATTTTTCCTTCAGCATCTGCAGGAAATGCTCCCACATTTCCGAAACCACCGCCAGCAACGACTCGGAGCGGGCGCTCTGCCAGTTCAGAAACGACTGGACCTGTTTCTGCAATTCTTCCTCTTCCGGCTGCTGCAGCGCGATGCCCCGGGCCCAATAGGCGTTGACGTAATCGTCGTGAAGCAGCCCCAGCACGTCCTGCAGCTGCTTCAGCTGCCGCAGCAAATCCAGCGGCAGGTTTGTCAGGTCAACAGTCTGTGTCACATACCGGAACCGTTTTACCTTGATGCGGATTTCGTGCAGATCATCCATATCGGAAAAATCCGGATACTTTTTGCTGAGGGAAAGCATCTTCCCGCACCAGTCGTCCAGACGTCGCGCCACATAATGCCGGGCCGTTTCTTTTCCCAGTTCCTTAAAACCGTCGCCCTGCAGCCGGTTCAGCCAGAGCATAAACTCCGCCAGCTTATCCGTATGCTGATTCAAAAATGTACGGGAAAAGAACTTGTCCTGTTCGTCCTGCCGCAGCTGCAAAAACAAATCCAGCAGCACCGTGGGCGACGCCCCTTCTTCCCCTGCAGCTTCATGCCGCCGCCTGCAGGTCAGGGCCGCCGCATCCAGTTCCCGCATATTGGAGAGAGCGTCCGCCTCTTCCCGGAAAAACGACTGCCATTCCGACACCGGCGCCTCCAGCAGGCCTTCCTTAAAAAATACCAGACAGGAACGCAGACGGCGGATTTTCACGCGCAGCTGACGTACCAGCAGTTTGTTCGCCGGATCCTGGTACAGCAAATGCCAGAACCAGTTGATGATGAGGACCTGCCAGTACAGATACTGATGCATCGCCTTCAGTCGTCCTGCGCTGCCGGACACCCGGGGATAGGGTTTTCCTGCCAGGGCCAGCAGCCGCAGTTTCAGATCCGGCTCTGCTACCACGAACCCGTCGCCGCCGGACAGCAGCTGCTGCACTGCCGTCAGCACCAGTTCTTCACTGCCGGCGCGGTAACTGAACTCCACATCCAATAAATCGGAAAGATGGGAATCCACCAGCAAAATGCCTTCCATCACCCGCACTTTAACAGGCAGCAACGGTCCCCCCAGCAGTTTGCTGCGGCGAAAACGGGCGCTGAGGTTTTCTCCATATTCTTTTTCACGCAGTTTCCCCTGCTTAACGGTGAGTCTCAGCAGCTTCGCCACATCTTCCGTAAAGGTTTCCGGATGGGCGACCCGCACACCGTGCAGGCAAAGTTTCAAAGCCAAAATTATTTCACCTGTGCCAGCATGGGCTGCCCGGACAGGGCAGCGATAATATTCTGCGCCGTAACCAGCGCCATCTCATCCCGGGTCTCTTCAGTAGCGGAAGCTATGTGAGGAGTTACCGTAATATTGGGCAGCGTCAGTAGCGGATGATCTCCCGGAAGCGGTTCAGGTTCCGTCACGTCCAGACCCGCCGTCGCCACCTTTCCGCTCTTCAGTGCGTTATACAGCGCATCCGTGTCCACCACTTTGCCCCGGGAAATATTCACAAACCTGACGCCATCTTTCATGGCGGCAAAGGCAGCTTCATCAAACATTCCCCGGGTGGAAGGATTCAGCGTAACCGCCACCACGATAAAATCCGAAGTCTTCAACAGCTCTTCCCACGATACATACCGCGCACCCAATGCGGCATCGTTCAGCCTGCGGTTGCGGTTATGGTAAATGATGCGCATGCCGCTGGCCTGGGCCCGTTTTGCAATGGCGCTTCCGATATCGCCAAAGCCAACGATCCCCAGTGTTTTATTGTACAGGTCAACGCCCAGACCCAATGCCTTCCTTTCACCCCACAGCCCGTTCTTCGTATGCAGATGGCCCCGCACGATGTTCCGGGCCGTGTCGATCAGCAGACCGTACGCAATATCCGCCACCGCATTTACCAGCACGCCGGGCGTGTTGCCGATTTTTACATTGTGGGCGTTGCAGGCTTCCACATCAATATTATCATATCCTACCGAAGCCTGGGCCACCACCCGGAGCTTCGGCGCTTTTTGCAACAGCGTTTCATCGATCCGGATATTTCCTGTAGAATACAGGGCGCCCGCCTCCTGCAGCCACTCCTCCCACTGTTCCTCCGGCACGCGCCCCCGCTGCTGCCAGCTTTTCAGCGTCACCTTATCCTGTAAATATTCCAGTGCCACGGGACGGATCTTCCCGTTGCAGATTACGATTTTATCTTTTAAGTCCATTGTTGCGCCCTCCAAAACTTCAAAACAGTCTCTGACCTTTTCCGCATAACTGTAAAATAATTAACCGGCATTGCCCCATTCTGTTTTCTCAACAGCACGGCTTTCTGTATCCTGTCCAGTAAAACCGAACATACAAAATGCTAAGAATGATAAAAATAAAAACGGGACAGACTGCTCTGTCCCATTCATTGTAGCACACTGTATAGAAAAACCAAATCAAAGATGCGTTTTTGCCGCTGATTTTTTTATCTTTTCAAAAAATCAGCATAAATCTGTTACATTCTTTCTATAATTCTATCGCTCACGTAAAAACAACTTCAGGGAAACACGGAGTGATCTGCGCCACCTTTTCATTTTACTGCTCAGGCATAAAAGAAAATCTGCCGCGCCAGCAGGATCGCCAGTGCAAAGGTCGCCACCAGTTTCCCCAGCATGGCCACGAACTGCATCTTGGCCGCCTGCCAGGCCAGCGCTCCGGCATGCTGCATATTATGGGAGCGCATATATTCATACAGATACGCCATCACAAACGCGCCGATCGCACCGCCAATCACACTGCCCGCCACCGGAAACGTAGTCGCTCCCATAACGGTGCCGGCAAAGGTACCACAGCCGATCAGGAACACGCCCCACCAGGAAATGCTCTTCACCTGCTTCTTAATCCCGAAAAACGAGAGCACGAATTCCCATATCTCACCCATGGCGTAAATCAGAATTACCGCAGAGATGATACGGATATCAAAATACTTGGACGGATCGTAAAACGCAAAGCCCAGACAGCAACCCACCATCAACGTATTGCCCGGTAAATCGAACAACGACATGGCCACCGCAACCAAAATCAGACAAATTGCCGCCAGCCATTCCAGCATATACGGATCCGGACCGGAAAACCCTGCCAAAACCTGTTCCATGGTTTCTCCTTTTTCAAAAATCACATTACGTTAATACACACAACAACAGCAGGTATTGCAAATCTGCGCAACGTATAATACCTTTTCAGGCGAAACCAATTATAGCATAAACGTGGGAGAAAAAAATGAAACTTGTGTGAACTCAAGCGCATGACACAAAATGTTTACAAACGCCCTCCAAAGTGAATATAGAAAAAGAACAGAGGAAAGACCACCAGTACAAAAACCACCGTGGTCAGCAGGAAGGACGCAATGGTTATGTCTACATTTAATTTGTACAGCTGCGCGGTGATCACCGAGTTGATGGCCGCCGGTGTCGCCGCCATCAGCAGCAACGAGCCCAGCAGCACCTGATCGGTAAACAACAATTTGAACAACAGGTAGAACAACACGGGAACAATGACAAAGCGCAGCCACAGCATGCTAATCACTTTACGGTAATAGAACCGCGCCCTGCCGAAATCAATCAGAAACCCTACCGGCAGCAGGGATACCCAGGCCAGCACGTGAACCAGATTATGAAACAGTATGCCCAGCGCAGGCGGCCGGGAAACGCCAAAGACCTGCAGCAGAATACCGGCAGTCATGCCCAAGATCCCCACCTGGTTCCAGGTGATGAACATTTCCCGGAAGCTCAGCTGCAGTTTGGCCTGCCGTTGCGCCGCATGATGCTTTTCGTAATAGTATTTTGCCATGGGAAACGCCGCCGCCACCATGAGGATATTTTGGGGCGCGGCCACCAGCTGCACATAGGCAAAGCCTTCTTCCCCGTACAGGATAAAAGCGCACAGACCGCCGATGGTGCCGATGTTGGAAAGCATGGCGGAAATTACATAAGCGCCCCGGTCCAGTTCATTGTCAAACTGACCGGCAAAACAACGGGCGCCAATCACCCCGGGTACAGCCGTAATCAGTACGCCAATCAGCGGTAGCCACAGCAGCTGCGCCGAAAGGGGCAGCACCCAGAAGCTCATCAGCGTCAGTACCGTCACCATGACGACGACGTTGAAGCGGATCAGCCAGTCGCAGGCTTTTTGCGGCATCAGATTATGAATTTTTAAAAGATATCCCGCGGCCAGCGGCAGCAGGATATCCGTAAACACCAGCAGTATTCGTTCCCAATCCATCTTGCGTACCTTATGTAACGATTCAGAAGCGGTAATGTTTTGCAGATAGCAGTATTATAACATATTATAAGTCGCGTTGACAGGGCAACCGTGTCCCATCCATTTCAGGCAGAACCGGCGGAGAAACCCAAAGCCTCCACACTCTTGCAGTTTGACAGTTGTATCTTACGGCTTCGCCTGTACAGACATATAAACTGTCACTCCTTAATATATTAAGAGGTGGCGGAACCAAACCCCAGTATCCATGCAGGTTTGCGCTTCAAGGTTGGTCGTTTTTACGACCAGGGTATGAATCATTACAAAAAAAGTACGATTGAACATTTATACGAATCGTAATTCTTCCCTGTAATCTTGCTTCTGCCGGCATTTTCCGTTATAATGAAGCTGATTGATGCGACTCACAGTGCGTTGCCGTAACGAGATACCAACATGCTGCGGCTCGTACCATGCTGCGTCAATGCGGTAACAAAATTTACAAACTATAATACGATTCAGGAGAGGATTTTCAAATGGCAGATTGTAATCACGATTGCGGAAGCTGCAGCGCCAGCTGTGGTGAACGGCAGGATCCGGCCTCTTTCAAAAAGCCGGCCCATAAAGAAAGTCATATTAAAAAAGTCATAGGCGTTGTCAGCGGCAAAGGCGGCGTAGGAAAATCCATGGTCACTTCCCTGCTGGCCATGGCGCTGCGGCGCGCGGGCAAACAGGTAGCGATTCTGGACGCAGACGTAACGGGACCGTCCATCCCCAAAACCTTCGGCCTTCACGGGCAGGCTCTTATGACAGACCGGGGTGTGTTCCCCACGGAGACCCGCATGGGTATCAAAGTCATGTCCATCAACCTGTTGCTGCAGAATGAAACCGACCCCGTGGTATGGCGGGGCCCCATTATCGCCGGAGCTAT
>ONAV01000031.1 GCA_900315925.1 uncultured Selenomonadales bacterium
GCAATTTGATTTTGTATCATTAATTCATGTAAATATATTAACGAAAGAAGGTAAGTGTATGTTTTTTAAAAGCAAAAGGTTTTTAGCGGTCGGTATGCTTCTCTCCATGATGGCGTTTGCGGCGGCAGGCTGCGGCGGCGGTGACAAGAAGGCGGATGCTCCGAAGAAGGACGCGGCCAAAGTATATAATGTCGGCATCGTACAGCTGGTAGAACACCAGGCATTGGATGATTCCCGCAAGGGCTTCATTGAAGGCATGAAGAAGAAAGGGTTTGAAGAAGGCAAAAATGTAAAATACGATGTGCAGAATGCCCAGGCGGATCAGTCCAACCTGCAGACGATCGCCCAGCGTTTTGTAAACAATAATGTTGATTTAATTTGTGCCATTGCGACGCCGTCTGCCCAGACCATGGCCAATGCTACGAAAACGATCCCTATCGTGGGCAGCGCGATTACCAGCTATGAAAGTGCAAAACTGGTGAAGTCGGATAAAAAACCGGAAACCAATGTAACTGGCACAAGCGATATGGCTCCGGTCGCGGCACAGCTGGACCTGGGTCTGAAACTGAAGCCGGGCGCCAAGAAAGTGGGACTGATGTTTACCTCCAGCGAAATGAATTCTCAGATTCAGATCAAAATGGCGGAAGAACATCTGAAAAAAGCGGGCGTTGCCTATGAAGAAGGCAGCGTGAACACCGTTAACGATATTCAGGAAATTGCCCGCAGCCTGGTAAGTAAGGGCGTTGAGTTCATCTATGTTCCTACCGATAACGTGATTGCTTCCGCCACGCCTGCGCTGGTAGCGATTACGAATGAAGCAAAAGTTCCTGTGATTGCGGCAGATGCCATCCTGTTAAAGAGCGGCGCTACCGCCAGTGTGAACATTGAATTCTTCCAGCTGGGTATGATCAGCGGTGAAATGGCCGGGGATATTCTCAGCGGCAAAGCAAAACCTCAGGATATGCCCATTTCGTTCCAGAAAGAATTCACTCCCAGCATTAACAAAGCCCAGGCTGAGAAGCTGGGTCTGAAGGTTCCGGAAGAACTGGCGAAGTTTGCAAAATAATCTTGTGGCGTTTTCCTAAAATTTGCGGAAGCACCGTTTCGGAATCGCAGCGCGATAATAAAAAGTAAGAGAATGGAAGCGTGAAAACAAAAAGAGAACAGAATCGCAATGCAAAACAAAAAGGTAAGAACAAAAGATAAAAACGGTGTTTGGTTGTGAAACGAAATCCCGGTTCCGCAGTGAATCGGGATTTTTCTTTTTTATAAAGGAGACGCTGATTAAATGAGGCTGCGCGATGCTTTTGGTCAGCGTGCAGACGAATGAATCATCGTTTCCTGAAGATTTGTCATGTTATTTTTTCTGTTAATATAGTATAATAACAATGGATTATTATGAAATTTACAGAATGCCGGCAGGATTAAGGAGGGATCGGGATGAATCTTTATATCTGGCGCCATAATAAAACCTATCACAGCCACAGCATGATCAACGAGCCCTGCGTGGTGAACGAGTTCTATCTGGATGCGCTGGCAATTGTGGAAGCGGAGACGCTGGACGATGCGCTGAAACTGCTGGAGGAGCGGAAAGAAGGATGGCGGGTAGAGGACCTGCGGGAACTGGAACCCATTGTGGTACCTTTGACGGGAGCGAAAGTAATCTACACCCACATCCGGGGCTCCATCGATCATTTGTGAGATGCGTTGCAGTTTTGCAATGCGACCCGGTTCCGTGAACCGATGAAGCGAAACTTGGAAAGTAAGTGAACGGATGCAATCAACGTTTTTTTTGTATGGTTCGTTAGGACTGGGCGTGCTGTTCCTGTCCACATCAGCGATTTTTGTTAAACTGGCGGAAGCGCCCTCCGGCATCATTGCCTTTTACCGCCTGCTGTTTACGTTGTGTTTTCTGATTCCGGCTTTGTTGTGCCGGAAGAAAGAACGGAAGCAGTTATGGCAGCTCAGCGCCCGCCAATGGAGGCTGGCTGTTATTTCCGGCGCCCTGCTGGCCATTCACTGGGTGATGTGGTTTGAATCGCTGCGATACACTTCGGTAGCCAGTTCTACGGTGCTGGTTTCCCTGCAGCCGCTTTTTTCCATTTTGTGGGGCGGACTGCTGCTGCATGAAGCCGTTACGAAGCAGGGGATGGCCGGCGTGTTTCTGGCGATTGCCGGCTCCGTGATTATAGGCTGGGGCGATTTTCAGGTCAGCGGCGCGGCTTTCTGGGGCGATGTCCTGTCCTTTGCGTCGGCGGGGGTCATCAGCCTGCATTTTCTTGTGGGGCAGATTCTCCGGAAAGAACTGGACGTGCTGCCATACACGGCTGTGTGTTATTCGGCAAGTACGGTTTGCCTTGCTGTATATGCGCTGGTTACAGGTCAGCCCTTTACCGGATATTCCCTGCAGACATGGGGATGTTTTGCAGGTCTTGCCCTGTTTGCTACGGTAGGCGGACAGTGCGTGTTTAACCTGTTGCTGAAATATCTTCCGGCTACAGCTGTCACCATGGGCATTTTAGGCGAACCGGTGGGAACGATCCTCCTTGCGTTCCTGATTTTTGGGGAACGCATTGTGCTGCAGCAGGCACTGGGGATGTTCTGTATTTTAGGCGGGTTATGGATTTATTTCGGAAAGAAGCGGTAAGAAGCCAAACAGATTCATAATTTTATGAAAGAAAACTGTGAAAACATACGGAGCTGATTGGCGGCAAACCGCAAAACGATGGAAATGATTGGCAATAAACTATAAATATAGTTATAAATAAAGTGCAATAAGAAATATAAACAGGGAAGGCAACGTTTGCGTGATGACAGAATTAGAGAAAACCGGATTAGACAAAAACGAAACAGAAGAGGATGCTGTCAGGCAGGAACAGGATGAAATACTGCCTGATGCCATTGGAGACAGAATTGAGACGAAGCTGAATGAGATTCGCGACGAGATCGGCAGCCGGATCAATCCCGTCTTTGTGGCGGCCAACAAGTTTTCCAGTAATGTGCGACAGGCGCTGGACCTGGAGACGGATCCGGGCCTGCTGGAGGATCCGGAGTATGGGGACGTAATCTGCGTGCACCGCATCGGTTATGAGCATTATGGTATTTATGCAGGCGCCAACAAGGTGATTCATTACGATATTGACCCATCGGATCATTATAAGATATGCATCCATCAGGCGGATATGGAGGAGTTCCTGAACGGGAGCCTTGTTTACAGCATCTGTGAATTCCCGAAAGTGTACGGGCGTCCTACGGAGGAAATACCCTTTGCGGAATTCCGGAAAAAGTTTGCCCATCCGGAAAAGGCGCAGACCCTGTGGGACGTGCTGAAAATCAGCAACTATCACCTGTATACGCCGGAGGAAACGGTGATCCGCGCCCGGGAACGCATCGGTGAAACGCAGTACAGTCTGTGGACGAACAACTGCGAGCATTTTGCCATCTGGTGCAAAACAGGGATTTCCGAATCCCATCAGATTGAGGATTTGCTGAGTGCGGTGGCGGAAACCGGCCGACAGATCCGAAAAGGATTACAGGTCGGACTGGAGCTTGCCGCGGATTTTGCGGAAGAAGTGGGAAAACGAATCGAGGAGCGGGAAAAGGAACAGACGAAGCAGGGCACGAATTCAGTATAAATTTTTCCGGATTGTTCCGGATGAAAGGAAAATCCAGTCCGGTTACGGGTTGGACGTGGTGAGAATCATGAAGTTTGCGGAAGTACAAGTGGGGGTGCCTTACCCCGAAAAGAAATTCAAAGTGACGGAGGAAGCGGTGAAGGCCTATCTGGCAGCGGTGGAGGACCATGAACCGCTGTATGGGGCGGAACGTCTGGTTCCACCGGCCTATGCTGCCGTCTATACCCGGTGGGAAGCGCTGACCGGTGAACAGCTGGAAAACGGAACCGTCCATATGAAGCAGGTATTCCGTTACCATTATCCCATTCACTGGGATGAAACGCTGACACTGCGGGGTCAGGTGAAAGAGAAAATGGAAAAACGCGGCCTGAAATTTGTGGTGCAAAAGGTAGAAGCTTTTAATGAAGCCGGGGAGCTGGCTGCGGAAAGCGAAATCACCATTATTTTGCCGGCGTAAACGGAAGTATCGGGAAGAATACGAGAGAAGCATTGCGAATCGTCATTCTGTGCTACAGAGAAGGTTCGTAATGTGTACGGTTGTTTTGATGATAGGCTTCACAACTGGAAGCGGGAAGAGGAAAAAATGAAAGAAATCAGTAAAGGTGATGTGTTTACATTGCCGGCTAAGAATGTGACCCAGGAAATGATTAACCACTATGCAGACGCGGCGGAAGACCACAATCCGCTGCACATTGATCCGGAATTTGCCAAAACTACGCGTTACGGTGGGACGATTGCTCATGGCATGTTAAGCGTGGCTTTCATTCAGGAACTGATGATCCATACCTTTGGCAGGGACTGGCTGACCAGCGGCGTAATCGAAACGAGCTTTATGGCCCCGGTGTATCCGGGCGATACTATTACAACGGAAGCTAAAGTTATAAAGGCTGAACCTGTGGAGGGCGCGGAGAATAAACTGCAGGTCCGGATGCAGGTGCTGTGCCTGAACGGGAAGCAGGAAAAATTAATCAAGGGCACCACGGAAGTAACGGTTTCATGAGCATACAGTTTATCATAACGAAGCTTCTGGTACGTCTGTCCGGGAGTAAACGGATCACCGGTCTGCCCAGGGATAAGATGCTGAAGCAGATACGCAGCCGTAACAAGCTGAATCGTTTCTTCATTCCGGGTGACGGAAAGTTTGCCTACCGGGACGTACTGGTACGGGTGGAGGATCTGGACGGTATTACGGAGGAGAACCGTTCCGGAGATTTCCACTGCCTGGCGATTTGTCACAGGGAAAAACCGAAACGGGCTGTCCTGTGTGTGTATGGCGGCGGTTTGCTGCTGGCGCCTCCCCGGATGTTCGTGGGCTTTGCCAAAAAGATGGCGGCTAATACGGGGGCGGATGTGTGGTTTCCCTATTACCCGCTGTGCGATGAATACACGATTCGGGACAGCGTCCGCATGTTGTATGAAGTGTATGCCAAAATGTGCCGGGAATACGAAGACGTGCGTTGGTACGGCTATTCTTCCGGCGGAGCGCTGCTGCTGTTGCTGGGGGCCTACCTGAATGATAACTGTAACCCGTTGCCCATGCCGGAAAAACTGGTGCTGATTTCTCCCGGCGGCGTACCCGCAACGGACGAAGAGTGGGAGAAGATGCAGTCCCTGAACGGAAAAGACATCATGCTTTCGGCACAGTATATGAAAACGATACAACCGCTGCTGTCCCATGGGAATAAAACGGTTCCCCGGTGGATGCAGAGCTGTGACGGGGCGGATTTTTCGGATTTCCCGGAGACGTGGATCTATTACGGTACATCAGAGGTTCTTTCCGCCAAAGCGGAGGCTTATGATGAAATGCTGACCAAAGCCGGTGTAAAGCACCACCTGAAAATGGCGAAAGACATGCCGCACTGTTATTGCGCCACGGTATTTTTCCCGGAAGCCCGGGCGGATTACGAGGAGACGATGCGGATACTGCGGGAATAAAGGGCTTATAAGAAATAAATCCGTGTTTCCTTAAGCATCCAGTGCGATACAGAATAAAAGCAAAGTTTAAGTTTCAAAAAACGGTTTGTAAAAATAAAAATCCGGAAGCCAGCTGTTACCTGACTTCCGGTTATTTTTTAATTTGGTCGGGGCGGCGAGATTCGAACTCACGGCCTCTTGTACCCGAAACAAGCGCGCTACCAAACTGCGCCACGCCCCGACAACGAATTCATTATAGATGATTCATCCCAATTTGTCAACTGGAAAATAAAAATAGTTTTTATCCCTGGGTGACTACGCGGATATTACTTACGTTAAACGCTCTGGAAATGGCAGGCAGGGCATCCCGTAAAATAAAGGTGCGATGCAGTTCGCTTTCCGCTACAATCAGGCAGCGTTCTCCGGACACGTTGATATTGTGGATACGGGTGATCAGGCGGTCAAATTCCGCGTCGCCCAGTTCTTCCCGCAGTTTCTGCAGCCCGGGCATCAGCTGGGGTTTTTCCTTGGCAAACCGTTTTTCAATCGGGGAAAAGGGTACGGTCACAACACGCGCGTCGCGGGCAACGACAAAATTCTCTTCATTTTCGCCCGGAACAACTAAATCTGGTCTCATTTCAATATCCTCCTATATCTTCATCTTGCGTTTTAACAGTGCTGTATGCAATTCACTTTTTGCATATGACTATTATATGTAATTACGGCGGCTACGTCAAGAAAACATTCCTTGCAGTTATAAGAAAAATGAGTTACAATAGTACATACTTATAAAAGCGGATACAATTGGAATATGTATCTGCACATGGACACTTCCCGCGCTGTGGGCTGTGTTCAAATTTCTGGTTAAAGTTTCAGGAGGATGTAAGATCGATGTCTGTTTTTGATGTATTACAGGAACGGGGCTTTATTGCACAGGTTTCCCACGAAGAGGAAATCCGCGAATTACTGGAAAAGGAAAAGGTCACGTTTTATATTGGCTTTGACCCGACGGCGGACAGTCTGCATGTCGGTCACTTTATTGCTCTGATGGCCATGGCCCATATGCAGCGGGCAGGGCACCGTCCCATCGCACTGCTGGGCGGCGGCACCGGTATGATCGGTGACCCCAGCGGCAAGGACGATATGCGCAAGATGCTGACGCCGGAATTTATCAACCACAACATTGAGTGCTTCAAAAAGCAGATGAGCAAGTTCATTGACTTTTCCGACGGCAAGGCGCTGATGGTGAACAATGGAGACTGGCTGCTGAGTTTGAATTATGTGAACCTGCTGCGGGAAGTGGGCACGCATTTTTCCGTGAACCACATGCTGGCGGCCGAGTGCTATAAGAAACGTTGGGACAAGGGCCTGACTTTCTTTGAGTTTAACTATATGATCATGCAGGCGTATGATTTTTATACGCTGCATAAGAACTATAACTGTGTGCTGGAAATGGGCGGCGACGACCAGTGGTCCAACATGCTGGCCGGTGTGGAACTGATTCGCCGCAAAGACCAGAAACCGGCTTTCTGCATTACCTGTAAGCTGCTTACCACCAGTGACGGCCGCAAAATGGGCAAAACGGAAAAGGGCGCCCTGTGGCTGGATGCGGAAAAATGTTCGCCTTATGATTTCTATCAGTACTGGCGCAATGTGGACGACTCTGACGTGGAAAAATGCCTGGCGCTGCTGACCTTCCTGCCTATGGAGGAAGTCCGCCGTCTGGGAGCGTACAAAGACGAAAAGATCAACGAAGCGAAAAAGGTACTGGCCTATGAAGTGACCAAGCTGATTCACGGCCAGGAGGAAGCGGACAAAGCGGTGAAAGCTACGGAAGCCCTGTTTGGCGGCGGCGCGGATATGGAGAATGTGCCCACGCTGGAGATTTCCGAAGCAGAGAAGACTGCCAAACTGGTTGACGTCCTGACTGCGCAGAAAGTATTCAGCAGCAAGCGGGAAGCACGGCAGATGATTGCCCAGCGGGGTCTGTACCTGAACAATGCGGCGGTGGAAGATGCGGAATTCACGCTGACACCGGAGCTGTTCGCGGAAGATGGCGGCGTGCTGATTCGTAAAGGCAAGAAGAAGTATTATCGTATTGTTGTTAAGTAAAGCAGTTTGAGTTTGTATTATCAATTATGAAAACGCACGACAAGTGCGTTTTCGTTTTCATAGCAGGTGATTTTTATGAACAATTCCCTTTCCCTCGGTAAACTGATTCCGGTAAGCCTGGTTTTGTTTTCTTCGTTCTTTGGCGCCGGCAATCTGCTGTTTCCGCCGCTGTTCGGGTATTTGGCCGGCAGCAATCTGAACATTGCTACGTTAGGCTTTTGCATTACCGGTGTGAGTCTTCCCATTCTGGGGGTGCTGGCCATCGCTATGACCGGCGGTACCGACCTGACGGAAGTGGCGGCGCCTGTTAATATTGCGTACGCAAAGATTATCATGTTTTTGTCCAGCATGGCCATCGGGCCGTTGTTCGCTATTCCCCGCACGGCTGCGTTCAGTTATGAAATCGGTATCAAACCGCTGCTGGGAACTACGGAAGCATGGCAGCTGGCTCTGTATTCCGCCCTGTATTTTGCATTCAGCTTCTATGTGGCGAATAATCCGTCCAAAGTGCTGAACTGGTTGGGAAAAATCCTGACACCCGCGTTGCTGGTATGCCTTGCGGTACTGTTCGCGAAAGTGCTGCTGGCGCCGTCTTTCGTGCCGGGCGCGCCTCAGGATGCCTATCTGAACACCCCTTTCCTGAAAGGATTCCAGGAAGGGTACAATACCATGGACTTACTGGCATCTTTTCTATTTGGCGCGGCAACACTGACTTCCATTAAGACACTGGGGATTGAAGGCAAAAAAAATCTGATCCGGACCTGTCTGTGCGCGGGTCTCATTGCCGCGGCCCTGCTGGCCGTCATCTATTACTTCCTGGGGTACGCGGGAGCAGAAGCGCACCGTTACCTGTCCGGTGAGTTTTCCAACGGCGCCGGCATCCTTGTGGCAACGGCCCATGAATATCTGGGCGCAGGCGGTACCGCTATCCTTTCCGCCATCATTATTCTGGCCTGTCTTACTACCAGCATCGGTCTCATTGCTGCTATTGCCGATTATTTCCATATCTTGTTCAACCAAAAGCTGTCAAAAAAAACAATGGGATTTCTGGTGGCGCTTCTCAGCTTCCTGCTCTCCAACTTCGGGCTGGATATGATCATCAAGATGGCGATTCCCGTTCTGTGTTTCTTATATCCGCCGGTTCCTATGGAAAGCATCCTGGCATCGGTGCCTCTGTATACGGAAGGATTCGGCTGGTTCACTGTGGCGGTGATAGGCGCTGCTGTGGGCGTGATTTGGGATAAAATGAAAAGCTGATGAAGCTTCCTTTGAGAGAAAACATAATTGCCTTAGCCGCTGCTCATTGGCATGGCTTTATAACTTTTTGTGCGTAAATAAAACAAAAACCCGGAAGCGCAACCGATGCGTTTCCGGGATTCTTTATTATCAGCGATTTTGATTTCCTCTTTTAGGATTTCCTGTCTTTCGATGTCCTTTTTAACTTTGTTGGCTGCATTAGTTTCCTTCACGTACTCGTTGGTCATTCCGTAATAAGCCATGATACTTCCTTTCCGCCTCCCTCTCGGGAGGCTTTTTAAATTCCCAAACATTTGGGAATATCACTCTTTCTTGCCCTGTAACGATTTCACATCGGCTTCCAGTTCCTGCAGATCCTGAGCATCCGCCTGGGCGGCTTCGTATTCCTTGCGCCGCTGCTCAAACGCTTCATACTCCTTGGAAACAATTTCCTTCATGTCCGCATTGGAATACTGGCCGCGGGACCAGAGCAGGGGAACGTCATGGTCCAGCAGGATTTTATCGGCCGTGTAACCTGGCGATCTCCTTCTTTTTGAACTACCGAGGATTTCTCGGTAGTTGCCTCTTTGTAGATGTTTTTTAAATGCAGAGAAATATTGTCAGTGGAACAATCGAATAATAATGCCATCTGCGCCTGGGTCAGCCAGACGGTATTGTTTTCGGCGTACAGCTTTACGCTGGCTTTGCCATCTTCCGTGTTATAAAGAATTATATTTTCCATAAGTACCTTTCCACATCCCGCCCGGGAGGCTTTTTTATTTGCCGGCAACTTACCGGTAACATGCAGAAAACTAATTTATTCTTTCTCAAGAGCACTTTTGATAAAAACTTTCCATCTGCAGAATTCTTCGGGGGTCATTTCCAAAGCGAATTGCCAGCCATTATCTAACTGACAGAAAACCACATAGCTGGAAGGTATTATCTTTTCCCCTTCTCCGCCCAGTATGGCGCCGACAGCACCCCAAAGCGGCCCACCGACAAGGTATCCGGCCAGTCCCCAGGTTAAGCTGTAGCTGGAAGACTGAACCTTTTCAGAAGTTATTACTTCATAATGCGTGATATGTTCGTAAATATTGATTCTTTCAAAGTCTGATGCTTCCGGATGCTTTAAGTCATCAAATTTTATTTCAAAATCAACATCACAAAAACTTGTGGAAACACCAACCACATCAATATCCGGATCACTAATTCCGCCTAAATACTTAGCCATGGTATCCTTTCCGCCTCCCGCCCGGGAGGCTTTTTAAATTTCAAAATAACTGCTATAATAAAAGGGAAGACTGCTCCCGTATTGGTGTACTGTGGGTGTTTGCACGACCGTCCGGGGTAGGAGCCGGGCGGTCATTTTTATTCATGTCCCATATAGATTTGCCATTTGTCAAGTTCGCCTTCGTCCAACTCCAAAGCGAATTGCCAGCCATTATTAAGGCTGCAGAAGACGACGCGATTCTTAACTCTTGTGGAACTTTCGCCCAGTACCGCGCCGATTACTCCCCAAAGCGGTCCGCCTGTAAGATAACCGGCCAATCCCCAGGTAAAACTGTAGCCTGAGGAACTGATTTTTTCGGAAGTAATTACTTCATAATGTTTGAGGTTATCATAAATACAGAGGCTTTTCAGGTCGTCCGGATTCTTTTTATCATAGTATTCCATTTCAAAATCTAAAAACTCTACTTCGGAAACACCAACCACATCAATATCCGGATCGCTAATTCCGCCTAAATACTTAGCCATGGTATCCTTTCCGCCTCCCGCCCGGGAGGCTTTTTAAATTCCCAAACGTTTGGGAAGCCATAACGACGAGCGATTACTATATTTATTCATCTGTTTGAGTGTTGTATTTTATCGAAGTGTCCATGCACAGCTTCCACGCTTTAAATTCATCCTTATCCAATTGCACGGCAAATTGCCAGCCGTTATCCAGTTCGCAAAAGACGATATGGTTTTCAGTTTCTTTACTGCTTCCGCCAAGTTTGGCACCGACAATACCCCAAAGCGGACCGCCGGCAAGATACCCGGCCAATCCCCAGGTTAGACTGTAATCAGAAGAACGGTTCTTTTCGGAAGTGATTTCTTCATAGCGGATGATATGATCGCCAATGCTCATGGTTTGTGAGCCAAAAGATTCGCCGTTATAATCATAAAATTGTAAATCAAAATCAACGGAAAGAAAACACTTGGATAAATCAACCACATCAATATCCGGATTGTTAATTCCGCCTAAGTATTTAGCCATAGTATCCTTTCCGCCTCCCGCCTGGGAGGCTTTTCAAAATCCCAAACGTTTGGGATTTTCCTTTCTAACTTGCCGGTAATTTGCCGAGCTGATATTGTGCCGGGTCACTTTAGTGACCGGAGAATTTTTGGTAGTCCAGTCATAGCGCGGCTTTTGAGCCTGCTCTCTGTTATAAATATAGACAGTCTATTTGTTTGTCTCTTTGTAACTTAACTTGCCAACATTCTATTGTTTGTTCGAGAGAGCTGCCACTGCACTGTGCCACAAAAACCGAACACAAAGCCGAACGGATCCAGCAATGGTAGTAGAGCCAATTCCGGGCAATTCACTTATTCCATTTCGGATGCCAGAAACGTTCTAAGCTGATGACGTGGCTGTCTCTTCCGGAAGAGGCGTTTCTTCAGTTTCGGACTGGGCATTACCTCCTTCCTATAATTCCATTATAGCACCTGACGTTTTCCATGAAGTATCAGGCAATGCTGGCAGCAAAGGCTGCAGGAATTATATATGACGATCTTTTGGATCTGAGTGGTAAGGATATGGCGTTGATACTTACCGAGGTGAAAAATTTTTTAGTTTAACCGGCTTCCGCACGAATGACAAACGAGGCGAAGCCTTAAAAGAAACAAGAATAAGTTCAGATATTAAAAAAGTTGCTATAGCATGCGTTATAGCAACTTTTACATCAATAGAATTTTATATCAATATTTCCATAAATGAAATCTTGGATTGTGCAGATGAGATTGGGAAAATGCAGGATAAAAGTACTAAATCATAAAAGCGGCGCCGACAAATAAGAAAAACAGGAATAAGATACCAATCCCCTCGAAAACAGACATAGAGGAAAGTTCATGCATAAGTGGATAAAAAACTATCACAAAAAACAGTATCGGAGCATATCGATAAAGTGCTGGATTACCCAATGCAACAGAAGCAAATAATGCTATTAAGAGAACAAGGAACGTTAATGGATTAAAAAAGAGATGTTTAAATTTACTTGTTAAACTCGTATTCTTCATATAAACCACTCCTTGTAACTAAAATATACCATAATTAATAAATTAAATCAAGAAAGGAAGATAGAAAATGGCTGGGAGGTCGTTTGAGTTTGCATTTGCTTTAACGGCAAGCATAAATTCAAGCTTTAACAGCTCATTTACCGTTGCAACCAAAAAAGTAAATAATCTTAAAGCGTCGTTTGAGAATCTTAATCATATACAGAGCGAAGTAAACAATGCGTACACTAAAAAGATTATAAGTGGGATGGAAAATGCAGAATGTAGAACATGATGTGGAACGCTGTATGCTGGCGTTCAGAATTAACCCTTTTGTGAGGTGATAACATGATTAAAGAGATTCAGTTTCAACGCAGAAAGCGTACGATCTATGCAATGGATGAAGATTACAAAGTTGTAGGCCAGTGGGAATGCCGGGACGAATTTGTCCACGGTTACAATTTCGACGGCGACCCGAGAGGAAGTCTGCCGAACGGACTTTATACGCACGTCCATGCCGAGGTAACCAACGGAGCATACGGGCCAGCGTATGGGAATTTTTATATCACGTCCGGTGATCCCAGGGGCAGGGATATCCACGGCGGCGGGTCCGGGCTTCCTGATCCGTATGCCGACTATCAGGGCTGGGTGCCGACGTATGGGTGTTTGAGGATGCAGAACGCGGACGATGTGGAGCTGTCCCGGATGATCATTGAAAGCGGGAACGATGTGGAGCTTACAGTTGTGGAGGGGTATTGATGTATGAGCTTTTTGACATTAGACCGACAAACAAAGAAGTGGCTTTTGGTGTTCTTGGTGTGCTTGTTTTCCTGGTGGTTGCTTTCAGTCTCGGCTATATGCTCGGCGTCGAACGTACAAGAGAAGACGTACACGATAACGGAAGCACAGCTGCAGGCGTTGGAAACGCGATTGAATCTGCTGGATTAGGTATTAGCACAGCAAAATCCCGAATTGACAACGCTGCAGCTGCAGCTGACCGAGTCGAGGCGAGAATTAGCGACGCTCAGGGAAGAGTTGAATATCTCAAAACAACAGCTGACGACGGCAGAAGACTCATTGCGGAATGCCAATCTATGCTTAGAGAAGTACGCGCAGGAGGAAAAGAAAACGCGCCTAAAAATTAAGGCGCAGAGAAATACCTGGGCAGCTGTGGCCGCCTGTCTGGTGGTAGCGCTGGCCGTAAAATAACCCGTAAAATTTGTACCTATTTTTGTACCTATTAACTCCTAAAAAGTGCTAAAATATCGTTAATAATCGTCACTCGCAAGAAAAATTTTTCGAAAAATAAAAGTACCCTCAAAGCCCGTATTTACTGGAGTTTGAGGGTTATTTTTTCTGGTACTCGGACAGGGGCTCGAACCCTGGACCTCTGCCATGTGAGGGCAGCACTCTAACCAACTGAGCTATCCGAGCAAATTCAATTTACGTATGCTATTATACACCTGTTTCCAAAGAATTACCAGCTTTTTTTAAAAAATCTGTGTTTCTTTGTAAAAGAAGTGAACGGCTGGTTACTGGCGATGTATTCCCCGTACGGATTTATTGTTTGGCAACTTAATCCACAATGTCATTACCTGTTCCTGAAAATTGATTCGATGTGTTCGTTCCAGTTGAACACCCCATAACGCTGCAGTGTGTATCGGGTCTGTTTTGTATCAGGTATAACCGAAGCGATGAATGCCGTGTTGTAATAATTTTTAGCTATGGACTGCACAGTGCTGTTTACCATCCCGCCTGGATAGGCCAGCGCATAGACCGGCTTGCCCAGCATCGTTTCCAGTTGCTCTCTGGACACTCGCAGTTCATAATCAATCTGTTCTGCGCTCTTTTTTGTCAGCACTTCGTGATTTACGGTATGGGAACCGATTTTCATGCCGTTTGCCTGCATCTCTTTCAACTGGCCTGCGGTCATCCGGTTGTCTTTTCCGACCATACTGCTGACCACAAAAAAGGTACCGGTTACTTTTTCCTCCCGCAATACCGGATAGGCATACTTATAATTATCCGCGTAGCCGTCATCAAATGAAAGAAGAACCGCCTTTTCCGGCGGCTGTGCCGTACCGGCTTCATACTGTCTCAGATTGTCCACGTCAATAAATGTAAAGCCGGCTTCCCTGAACTCCCGGATATGCCGACGCAATATTTCCGGACTCACATTCAGGAAGTCATCTGCCCGGTCAGGTCTTACTTCGTGATAGCAAAGAGCGGTAATCGGAAAAACTTCCGGAGAAAGCTCTTTTGCATGTTTCAGGCGGGTTATTTCCCGTCGTACGTTCGGACCGTAAATGACTCTGGAAATCCATTCGAGCCGCCCGGATTCCAAAACCGGCGAACCGATGTGGTGGGCATAAGCAAACAGGCCTGCGCAGATTGCAAAGAAACAAACAAAGCCGATTAAAACTGTTTTTACTTTGGGATTTTTTAAATACATCAGAGAGACCTTCTTTAGTTATATATGTTCACGAACTCTGTTATTGTACAACATTTAATTTGGTAATTCAAATGGAATTTTTCAAAGAGACACTGATTCCTCCCGGAATAATCTAAAGGACATTATTTCGGTAAACAGAGGTAAAGAGGAAAAAAATATGATATAATAATCATAAAGATATTACAATCAATCGTATGTCTGACAAATAAAGATTATATTTTGGTGTTACAGGAGGTAGTTCCATGAGTGTTTTGGTAAGTATTCTGATGGTTATTGTACTGGCGGTGGGTTCCGTGTTCGGCTTTTATAACGGCATGGTATCCTCACGCGAAAATGTGGACAGCAAGTGGTCCCAGGTGGATAACCAGCTGCAGCGTCGCAGCGATTTGATTCCCAATCTGGTGAATACAGTAAAGGGTTACGCAAGTCATGAAAAAGAAGTGTTCCAGTCGGTGTCCGATGCAAGGGCGAAGATGGCGGGCGCAAAGTCCGTGGGTGATAAGTTATCGGCCAATACGGAGCTGAGCGGAGCATTATCCCGCCTGCTGGCGGTAGCGGAAAATTATCCCCAGCTGAAAGCGGATCAGAACTTCCGTCAGCTGCAGGATGAACTGTCCGGAACGGAAAACCGTATCGCAGTTGCCCGCAAGGATTACAACGACGCAGTGCAGAATTACAATACAAAGATAAAATCGCTGCCCTACTCATTATTTGCCGGGGCGCTGGGATTTACGGAGCGGGATTACTTTAAAGTGGAAGAGGCTGCCAAGGCAGTTCCGAAAGTGCAGTTCTGACTATGTTCACATTCCTGAAAGAATTGGTATTCTTTCTTATTCTCAGTTTCTTAATATGGCTATTTGCTCCCGTGGAAACGGTGGACAATACCTCGTTGCAGATTCCGCCGAAACCAACGGCTTCCTCCGGTATTTACGTACAGGATAATGCCGGAGTGTTTTCTGCGTCCGTTTCCGGTTATCTGCAAAGTCTGGGGCGTCAGCTTGACCAGAAGACTACGGCCCAGCTGGTGGTGGTTACGGTACCAAGTCTGAAAGGGGCTCCTCTGGAGGATTATTCCCTGCAGATTCTTCGGCAATGGGGCATTGGAAACAAGGAAAAAAATAACGGCGTGCTGATGCTGATTTCTACCGGTGACCGAAAGTCGCGGATTGAAGTGGGTTATGGATTGGAGGGCGCCCTGACAGACGGTGTAACCGGACAGATCCAGGATCAGTATATGATTCCGTATTTCCGCAAGGGAAACTATGAAGAGGGCATTGCCCGCGGTTATGAAGCGCTGGCCCGGAGGATTGCAAAAGAGTATAATGTGCAGCTGGCGGTTTCCGGTTATGCAAACCATTCGCCGGATGCTGTGAGACCCGGCGCGGACGGTCAGACAACGGAAGAGTTGTTTGAAAAGGCACTGGCGGAGCAGAACGGAACTGCTGTCCAGTCCCGGCCGGATAACACGCAAAAAGAAACGGGTTCCGGCGAAACTGCTGCCCGGGGTTCCACGGATACTACACAGAGCAGCATGGCAGCAGATGGTTCCCGGGACCGTACCGATGAGGGCGTCAGTGCAGGTGCAGTGCAGAGTGAGAGTACCGGATCTTCCGAAAAGAAAGAACCGGAAGGTGTGATTGAGAATATCCTGTATATCGCCGGGGAACTGGTGGACATCTTTGGGTGGACGGTAATCCTGCTGGCATTTGTTATTATTGATGGGGTTTTCCTGGGGGGATTTTTTGCTACCCTGTTTTTTGAAATTCTGCTTTCTGCTATCTTCAGCGGCGGCGGATCCGGCGGTGGCGGCGGGGGAAGTTCCGGCGGCGGATTCGGCGGCGGATCCGGCGGTGGCGGCGGTTCCTCCCGAAGCTGGTAAACGGCTTTTCTGTTTTTGATTTTGGTTTTGGAACCGGGGGAAGCTGTATAAAAATAAAGCGCTTAAGACAAAAACATACTATATTTTGTGTTTTTCACAGATTTGTTACAATATTTAGCAATCGGAAAGTGACAAAACGACAGTTTTGTTGTATGATAGATAAGAAAATTAATGTCCCGTATCAAATCCCGGAAAGTCGGGAGAACAGGTGCGGTAAATTTGTATTGTCAGAAGTAACAGACAGAAAGGCGCGGCCTGGAACGCGATGCGAATTATTACCGGTAAGGCGCGGGGGTTGCACCTGAACGTGCCGAAGAACTATGATGTGCGTCCTACGGCGGACCGGGTGAAAGAATCCCTGTTCAATATTATTGGCGCCAAAATCGTGGGATCCGCTGTGCTTGACCTGTTCGCCGGCAGCGGCAATTTGGGACTGGAGTCCTGGAGCCGCGGCGCCAGGTTTGTGCAGTTTGTGGATAACAGCCGGACATCCCTGAAGCTTACGGACAGCAATATAGTAAAATGCCGGGCAGAGGCGGACTGCAAGGTGATGAAGTGTGATGCGGAATCGGCCATGGAACTGTTATATAAGCAGGGGCAGCGTTTTGAACTGGTTTTTGTAGATCCTCCATATAATAAAGGGTGGATTCAGAAAATCCTGGCAAAACTGGTTAAATGCCCGCTTTTGGCAGACAACGGCTGGCTGATCGCGGAACATTCTATGCATGATGAGATTGTCGGCGCGGTGCCGGAGGGGTATGAAATCTTCCGGAGCCAGCAGTACGGGGAAACCGTGCTGAGTTTTTTACGAAAGAGTGCTTGAATTGCAGTCGTTGGAGCTATGGAGATGATTGGCAGTTCAGCATAAGCATGAAAGGGTTTTATAAAACAGCGTCGAAACATAGATAATTGGACATGTTTCAAATTTACCGCATAAGGGGGAGCCATGATGCGCAAAGCTGTGTGTTCAGGCAGTTTTGACCCAGTGACTAAAGGGCACATTGATATTATTGAGCGTGCCAGCCGGATGTTTGACGAAATCATCGTCTGTGTGTTCTATAATCCGGGCAAAGTAACATCCCTGTTTTCTCCGAAAGAAAGAGTGGAGATGCTAAAAGCGGCTACGTCCCACCTGCCAAATGTGCGGGTGACCAGCTGCAGCGGTCTGTTAAATGAGTTCTGCGAAAAGGAACAAGCTTCCTTTATTGTCAGAGGGCTGCGGGCTTTCACTGATTTTGAATATGAATTCCAGCGGGCATTGTTGTTGAAAAAAATCAATGAATCCCTGGAAACGGTTTTTATCATGACGAATGCCAATTATTCCTACATCAGTTCGTCCGGTGTGCGGGAACTGCTGGCATTTGACGGCGATATTAATCAGCTTGTACCGGCAGGTGTGGCAGAGCTGATTAATAAATATCAGAAGCGCAAAACCAAATAATTGCGGTTATGTCCGGATAGCACAGGTTTGCGGATTCAGGTGGAACATATCCTGAAAACGTTGACGGTCTGGATGTTAAATTGAAGAAAGAAAGAGGATATGAATATGTTGGAGAGACTAAGCACAAATGTAACGTTAGATCAGATTTTTGATGATTTATATAACCTGATTTCCGAAGCGAACCGGATTCCACTGACGGATAAGATTATCGTGGAAGAAAGCGATTTGTCTGCAATCCTGGATGATTTGAAGGAAGCGATTCCTAAGGAAGTGAAGAATGCAGGCAAGGTGCTGGAGGACTCCAAGAATATTCTGAACTCTGCCCGGGAAGAGGCTGCTGCTACGGTGGAAAAGGCCAATGCGGAGGCAGAGCATATTATTACGGCTGCCAAAGAGGAAGCAGAACGTCTGGTACGTCAGGAGGAAATCGTGCGCCAGGCGGAGATGCTGGCCAAGGATATCAAGACTTCTGCCCAGCGCTATGAAGACGAAATAAAGCAGGGTGCAGACCAGTATGCGGACCAGGTTAAGACCGATTCCCTGCAGTATGCGGACGATATGCTGGGTTATCTGGGCAACAGCCTGCAGTCGGCCTTACGCGCTATTGAAGAAAACCGCTCCAGCGTAAATGATGAGCGCAAGAGCCTGGCAGATGTGATTGCTTCCCGGGTGAAGCATGTGGCTCCTCAGGAAGAAGAACCGGCGGAACCGGTTGCTGCCGAAGAAAAACCGGCTGATGAATAATCACAGGTTGCAGTGTGGCATGATTGACATATAAATGCTTGGCGGATTATGGTGTTGTGATCTTGTCTGGCATCCGCTTTTTTGAGGCGTAAAAATAACTCCTTATGCACGGAATGTGACAGTGCATAAGGAGTTTTTATGTCAGCGCAGAGAGAGTATTCCGGTGTGTCGCGTAAAACATTACGTTTGCTTTACATACACGGGCGATGTGGTAAAGCAGCTTCCGTACGTTCCCGTGTTACCGATGAGGAGCTGGAACAGGTCGGCGGCGGCAGAGTCCAGCTGCAGCAGCGGGTACAGGGACGTATCCTTATATTGTTCTTCTCTGCCCGGCTTGATAATGACGGGTAACGAAGCGGTTTTTTTCATTTGCTTCAGCAGACCGCGTCCCCACTCGTTGAAAGCCAGTACCCGAATATAAACGGGGTCCGGTGTGATAGTCCAAAAGGCGCGGGAGCGTTGCAGCAATAATTGCAGGGCAAGGCGCCGCACTGAGGGAAGAGGGTCCCGCTTATTGACAACTGTCTGGCAGAATGCCTTGAAGCCTCGTTGTAATCGCTGTCTTGCGTTGTAGAAACGGCAGCATAAATCTTGACTGGCACTGCTGTGTTCATACAGGTAGTTGCCGTCCTGTCGGGCGAGGAGGTCGGACAACAGCAGAGAAAGAATTTCTTCCTGTCGGGCGAAGCGGGCGGGGTAGTTGATTTCCCGGCATTGTAACAAAGCGAGGGAAGTATCCGGCAGGAAAGGGGCCAGTTCTGTGGCGGAAACACCGTTGCGTAAGGCTGTCCGTATGGACGAAGCAGAGGCGTAGGGAGGCCTGAGTTCTGTATCGTTGTAACCGCTGCCTTGTCGTGGCAGTGTAATTAACTTTATGGCCAGATGGTTGTGCAGCAGCGCTTTTTGATAGGCTAAAGCCAGCAGATTGTTGGCTCCTTTAAACCAGCCGGCGTCTTTCTGGCTTTGGGAAGCTGCGGTTTCCCAGGCTGCACCGTAGGATAACCCCTGTTGCAGTAATGTTTTGATTTGCTGTTCTGTTTCCGGCAGCAGCGACCAGGCGGCTGTGGAAGAAAGGGAACTGCTGGCTGTACCGGTGTGCTCGGCACCGCACACCAGCGTATCCACGATACCGGTGGCCGCCAGTGTTTTTACCGCTCCGGCGGCAAAGTAGTCTGCGCTGCGTAGGGTGTACCAGGAGGGCAGCAGTACTACCAGATCCACACCGGCATGGACTGCCATGGAAGCCCGTATCCAGGGGTCGACTGCTGCTATCTCGCCGCGTTGTACAAACCAGCCGCTCATACAGGCAATGACCGGGACGTTACCTGACTTTTCGCGCAGTGTTTGCAGCTGCCAGCGGTGCCCGTTATGGAACGGATTGTATTCTGCTGTGATTCCGATTGTGTGTAAAGACATATAAAGCTTCCTCTTGCAATAATGAGTTTCCTGTTATACAATTATTTTATCACAAAATTTATAGAGATGCGGGGATTTTCCCTGCTGATTTTTTCTTGACAAAGGTTATATGTATGGCTATAATTGTAACGATTGGTGAAATATGATTAAAGTAAATGTCGCTGAGATAAGAAAGCACTTAACCGGAACAAAGCTCCTGCGTTTTGAAGCGGAACCTGCGGAGTTGGATATTACCGAAACGGAACTGCCCATCATCGGCAAAGTTCGTATTGAGGGGGATATTACCAACGTGGGGGACGTGCTTCTGCTGAAAGCGCTGGTCAGTGCAAGAGTGAACCGTTTGTGTTCCCGTTGCCTGAAAGAATTTTCGGCGGATTCCGTTGCGGAAGTGCTGGAGAAATACTATCCGTCGGAAAGTCCGGGCGTTGAAACAGATGCTTATGTCTACGAATCGGATGTAGTTGATATTACGGAGCCGCTGCGTGAAGGTCTTTTGTTAGCAGAACCTTTGAGGGTCTTGTGCAAAGAGGATTGCCTGGGAATCTGCCCAGTTTGTGGCGCAGACCGGAATGTCCATCCCTGCAGTTGCGATACCGTCACGGTCGATCCGAGACTTGCGGCATTAAAGCAGTTCATCAAATAAAATTTTAAATACCATTTTTGTTTAGGAGGTGTATGGGAAATGGCAGTACCGAAGAGAAAAATGACCAAAGCACGCCGCGATTCCCGCCGTGCGAACTGGAAGCTGACTGCTCCGAGCCTGGTTGAGTGCCCGCAGTGCCACGAAATGAAGATGCCGCACCGTGTGTGCCCGGAATGTGGTTACTATAACGGGAAAGAAGTTATCAAAACCGAGGAATAATTTCACAATGAGAATTAACCCTGAGGACACAGGTCTTCAGGGTTTTTTCCTTTTTACACTGCTTACACTACAGTCATAATTCTGCTTGGATTTTAGTGATTTGTGTAATGTGCCTGGGAAAAGCTGCCAAATATTGTGCTTTTTTACATTATTTTGTTACAAAGGACTTGCACAGATAAAGAAGAAAGAGTATAATACGTACAAGCAGGTATTATAACCAGGTGTTAAAAGTGAGGTGATAAAATGAATTCTTCGAAAAAGCTGATTCGTCACGGAAAATTGCAAAAACTGATTCAGAAGGATCCATTTTTAACCGACGAACAACTGGCAAAAACGCTGAAGGTCAGCGTACCTACAGTACGCCTGGACCGTTTGGCATTAAATATACCGGAGCTGCGGGAACGAATCCGGATGATGGCAAGTACGGCCAGCACGCGCCTGAAAGCGATTGACCAGAAAGATATTGTAGGCGAACTGATCGATCTGGAACTGAACCGGTCCGCTATTTCTACGCTGACCATAACCCACGATATGGTGTTGGGTAAGACTGGCGTGGGACGGGGCTATTTTATGTTTGCCATGGCTGATACACTGGCTCTTGCGCTGGTTGATACAGAATTTGCCCTGACGGCAGTCAGCAATGTAAAATACAAGGTGCCGGTGTATCCCGGTGACAGGCTGGTGGCCAAAGCGGATGTGACGAACATCAAAGATGACAGGTATTATATCCGGGTCATCATTAAAAAGGAAAATACAGAAGTGTTCCGGGCGAAGTTTATTATTGCTGCGGTTCGGAATGTTGCAGATTTTAATTAAAATTACCGAATTGGCGGAATGCCTTGCCGCCAGTAACTGTGCAGACGAATTCACCGGTGGTTTTCCCGGGTTGGTCTGCTGTCAGGAAAGGATGCTGAAAACCGCATGAAAATTGCGCTGGATGTTATGGGTACCGATTACGGCCCGAAGGAACTGGTTCTGGGGGCTGTTATGGCGGTAAAAGAATATAAATGTGATGTTGTGCTGGTAGGGGACGAACCTACCATTAAGGAACTGTTAAAATCGTATGGAGCGGAGAACGAACCGCGTCTTACTGTCCGGCATGCCTCGGAAGTAATTGGCATGCATGAGCACCCCGGCATTGCGGTGAAGACGAAGAAGGATGCTTCTATTGTGGTGGCCACAGACCTGTTGCGTAACAAGGAATGTGACGCCCTGGTGTCTTCCGGAAGTACGGGCGCGGCAGTAGCAGCAGCGCTGTTCCATCTGGGGCGCATCCGCGGTGTGGGCCGTCCCTCGATCGCTACGCCGATTCCCAGCCTGACCGGTACTACCGTTTTGCTGGACAGCGGCGCCAAGGTAGACGCCAAGCCGGAACATATGCTGCAGAATGCTATCATGGGTTCCATTTATGCGGAACTGATGCTGAATATCAAAAATCCCCGGGTGGGTCTTTTGAATATTGGGGAAGAGGAAATCAAGGGTAATGAACAAACGTTGGCCACGTACCCGTTGCTTAAGGAAGAGAAACTGATCAATTTTATCGGCAATGTGGAAGGCCGTGACATCAATAAAGGCAATGTAGATGTTGTGGTTTGTGACGGCTTTGTGGGCAATGTGGTGCTGAAAGCGGCTGAAGGGCTGGCTACAGCTATCCTGACCATGGTGAAAGAAGCTATCCTGAACGGAGGCTTTCTGGCCAAGATTGGGGGACTTCTGATCAAACCGGCCCTGCGTGGGCTGAAGAAACGGTTGGACCCGGAAGCCTACGGCGGCGCATTGCTGCTGGGCGTGAGGGCGCCGTTCTTCATCTGTCACGGCTCTTCTAAGGCGAAAGCAATTAAAAATGCCATCGGCGCCGCAGTGGATGGAGTAGAACGTAACATCTGCAGCCGGATTGCTGAAGATATTGCCAGACAGACCAAAGCAGATAAAGTAGTGGGCACACTGCGCTAAAAGAACAGAACGAAACGTGGTGCGGCAGGAGAAAAACTGTGACATATGCTGCTGGAATTATCGGGACAGGCTGTTACCTGCCCGAAAAAATATTGACAAACCAGGATCTGGAGAAGATGGTTGATACCTCTGATGCCTGGATTACAGAACGGACCGGAATCCGGGCCCGGCATATAGCTGCGCCTGAGCAGGCTACCAGCGATCTGGCCTATGAAGCGTCGTTGCGTGCATTAGCGGATGCGCAGACGCAACCGGAAGAACTGGACCTGATTATTGTGGCTACCGAAACACCGGATTATAAATATCCATCCACAGCCTGCCTGCTGCAGGCAAGGCTGGGGGCAAAAAACGCGGCCTGTTTTGACCTGTCTGCCGGGTGCAGCGGGTTTGTGTATGGCTTGGGTATCGGCAGTCAGAGTATTGTTACCGGACTGTACAAAAAGATTTTGATTGTAGGGGCGGAAACGCTTTCCCGTATTACAGACTGGACGGACCGTAATACCTGTGTGCTGTTTGGTGACGGCGCAGGCGCTGCGGTACTGGGACAGGTAGAAGAAGGTTATGGGATTTTGAGTCTTGACATGGGGGCCGACGGTACCGGTGGCAGACACCTGATCCAGCCGGGCGGCGGTAGCCGCAATCCGGCAACTCATGCGACGGTAGATGCTCATGATCATACAATTCACATGGACGGACAGGACGTATTCAAGTTTGCCGCCCGGAAGATGCCGGCCGCCTGCAAAAAGGTGTTAGAGAAAGTCGGGATGACAATCGATGATATTGCCCTGCTGGTTCCCCATCAGGCAAATATGCGGATTATCGATAATGCCATAAGCCGGCTGAAAATAGACAGGGATAAAGTGTGGATTAACATTGACAAACACGGCAATATGTCGGCAGCCTGTATTCCGGTCTGTCTGACGGAAGCACGACAGGCTGGAAAGCTGAAGAAAGGCGACAATGTGATTATGGTTGCTTTCGGTGCAGGCCTTACCTGGGCCGGTGCCCTGATAAAGTGGGCGAATTAATTTTCAGAATAAACTCTTGTTTTTATCGTTATAGATGAAATGCTGACGTTAGTTTCAGAAAGAAATGAAAGTGAGGTTGATTCCATTGTCAAAGGTAGCATTTGTATTCCCGGGACAGGGAGCTCAAAAAGTTGGCATGTGTAAGGATTTTTATGATAATTATGCCTGCGCTAAAAAAGTCTTTGAAGAGGCAGACGAAGCGCTCGGCTTTTCCATCAGCAAACTGTGCTTTGAAGGGCCGGAAGAAGATTTGCGCCTGACAAAGAATACGCAGCCGGCTATCCTGACCTGCAGCGTTGCGGCTCTGGCCGTGATGCAGGAGCACGGGCTGGAATGTGAAACCGCCGGCGGTCACAGTCTTGGCGAATACTCCGCACTGGTTGCAGCAGGCGTTATGAATTTACAGGATGCTGTAGTTGCTGTCCACAAACGGGGCGAATTCATGCAGGAGGCTGTTCCGGTAGGGGAAGGCGCCATGGCGGCTGTGATGGGAATGGTACCTGATGAAATCGTGGCAATCTGCCAACAGGTGGAAAAGGACTGCGGCGAAGCGGTACAGGCGGTCAACTTCAATTGCCCCGGCCAGATTGTTATCGCCGGTACGACGAAAGCAGTTGAGAAAGCAGTTGAAGCATTGAAGGCTGCCGGAGCCAAGCGTGCTGTCCCGCTGCCGGTCAGTGCACCGTTCCACAGCACATTGATGAAGCCGGCTGCAGAACGGCTGAAAGAAGTGCTGGATAAAATTGAATTTCATGATGCAAAGTTCCCAATCGTTGCTAACGTAACTGCCGAACCGGTTGTCAAAGCAGAGGAAATCCGCGCGTTGCTGGTGAAACAGGCGGCCAGCCCGGTAAAATGGGAAATGTCCGTGCGGAATATGATCGGGAACGGCTTCGATACCTTTGTGGAAATTGGTCCGGGAAAGACGCTGACCGGTTTTACCCGCAAAATTGACAAAGAAATGAACGTGTTAAATGTGGAAGATTTGGCAAGTTTAGAAAAAACACTTGCTTATTTTAAGGAGGTTCGCTAAAATGCAGTTAGAAGGTAAAGTTGCACTGGTGACGGGAGCTTCCCGCGGAATCGGCAGGAGCATTGCACTGCTGCTGGCGTCCCGGGGCGCTGACATCGCTATCAACTATGCAGGAAACACGGAAGCTGCCGAAAAGACCAAGGCGGAAGTGGAAGCGTTGGGTCGCAAAGCCATCCTGGTAAAGACCGACGTAGCAGACGCGGAAGCCTGTGTGGCCATGGTTGACGAAGTGGTAAAGGCTTTCGGGAAAATTGATATTTTGGTAAACAATGCGGGCATCACCCGCGACGGATTACTGATGCGCATGAAAGAGGCGGATTGGGATGCGGTACTGCTCACTAACCTGAAGAGCGTATTTAACTGCACCAAAGCCGCTGTTAAATACATGATGAAAGCCCGTTGTGGACGAATCGTCAATATCAGTTCTGTAGTAGGGGCTATGGGAAATGCCGGACAGGCGAATTATGCGGCAGCCAAAGCAGGCATCCTGGGCTTTACCAAAGCCACGGCAAAGGAAGTCGCGGCAAGAGGTATTACGGTAAATGCCGTGGCGCCCGGATTTATCGCTACTGATATGACGGCGGTACTGCCTGAAAAGGTGGTGGAAAGTTTAAAAGCAGGTATCCCCATGGGACGTCTCGGCGACCCGGAGGATATTGCGAAGGCGGTTGCATTCCTGGTATCGGATGAAGCTGCTTATATTACTGGCCAGACATTGCATGTTAATGGCGGTATGTTTATGAATTAAGAAAACAGAGAATGACCGGAAAATGGTCTGCGAGAGGAGGTGAATCGTGATGAGCACATTCGAAAAAGTAAGAGATATTACTGTGGAACAGTTAAGCGTTGACGCTGATGAAGTAAAGATGGAATCTGCGTTCATCGATGATCTGGGAGCTGACTCTCTGGATATCGTTGAGCTGATTATGGCTTTTGAAGAGGAATTCGGTGTAGAAATTCCGGATGAAAAGGCTGAAAAGATTCGTACTGTTGCTGACGCAGTTAAAATGTTGGACGAAGAAAAAGAGGCATAATGCCGATCAGTCCGGGGATGCCCTGTGCAAGGGCATCCCTGGGAACTGTTTTGATGATTGAATTATGAAGTTCTTTCCTGAAATGGGGGATATCTGTTGAAATTACCAGTGCTTAAAATAGGAAATTTAGTTGCGCAGGTTCCGATTATCCAAGGCGGCATGGCAATTAGATTATCAACGGCACGTCTGGCTGCTGCGGTAGCCAATGAAGGAGGAATCGGACTGATTGCTGCTTCCGGAATGGAGGAGCAGGAATTACGGACGGAAATCCGCCTTGCCCGTAAGCTGACTAACGGCAAGGGCATCATTGGCATCAACTGCATGGTGGCGGCCCGGGCCTTTAAAAACTTAATTGTGACTGCTGCACAGGAAGGTGTGGATCTGATAGTGGCCGGCGCCGGTTTTTCAAGAGATATTTTTGCGGTCGGCAGGGAATACAATGTGGCAGTGGTTCCAATTGTATCGTCTGTTAAGCTGGCAAAGATTTCTGAGAAGCTGGGAGCTTCTGCTATCGTAGTAGAAGGTACGGAAGCCGGCGGACATTTGGGTACGCAGCAGTCCATCAAAGAAATTCTGCCCGATATTGTGAAGGCCGTGAATATTCCTGTGATTGCAGCAGGTGGAGCCACCTGCGGGCAGGATATCGTGGATTTGTTAAATTTGGGCGCTGACGGCGTGCAGATGGGCAGCCGATTTGCAGCCAGCGAAGAATCGAATGGCGCTCGGTTCCTGAAAGAAATGTACCTGCGGATGTCGAAAGAAGACGTAGTACAGATTGACAGTCCGGTTGGATACAAGGGACGTTCGATTCGCAGTCCTTTCGCGCAGTTGTCGCTGGAAGGAAAGGCTCCTTTGCCGGTTGTCTGTGACGCATGCCTGAAACATTGTACTCACCAGTTCTGCATTATCCGCGCACTATCCAGAGCGCAGCAGGGCGATGTGGAAACGGGACTGATTTTTACCGGGGCTAATATGTGGAAGATTCATGAAATCCTGCCGGTAAAGGAAATATTCCGCCGTATTAAAGAAGAAATCGAAGCAATCAACAACTGAAAAGGACTGTTGGGAAAAGTTGGGAAATATGCATACCGGCTTGTTAAATATGAATCAAAAATCATGAGGTGATAATTTTGAAGAAACGTGTAGTAATTACCGGGTTAGGCGTGGTTACACCTATCGGCAACGATGTGGAAACATTCTGGAACAATCTGATTGCCGGAAAATCCGGTATTGATACGATTAAGTCGTTTGATGCTACTGAATTAAAAACAAAAATCGCCGGGGAAGTCAAGGATTTTGACTATACCCTGTATGTAGATAAGAAAGAAGGACGCAAAATGGACCGGGTGGCTCATTTTGCTGTAGCGGTAGCCAAACAGGCGGTGGCAGATGCAGGCATCGACGTGGCACAGGAAGACCCGGCCCGTCTTGGTGTATGCGTCGGTACCGGTATTGGCGGTATTAATACGTTCCTGGAACAGTCTCTGAAATATGGGGAAAAAGGGCCGGGACGTATCAGCCCGTTTTTTATTCCTATGGAAATCCCCAACATGCCGGCAGCCCATATCGGCATTGCACTGGGTTGGAAAGGCCCTAATACAGCAATCGTGACAGCCTGTGCTACCGGCACAAACTGTATCGGTGATGCTTTACGGACCATTCAGTACGGTGATGCGGACGTAATGATCGCCGGCGGTGTGGAAGCGGCAGTGGATCCTATTGCTATTGCCGGCTTTGAGAATATGAAAGCACTGTGTTCCGACTGCAATGATAATCCCCAGGCAGCTTCCCGTCCTTTTGACAAAACCCGCAACGGGTTTGTCATGGGTGAAGGCGGCGGCGTGATTGTGCTGGAAGAGTTGGAACATGCAAAAAAACGCGGTGCTCATATTTACGCGGAACTGGCAGGCTTTGCCATGAATACGGACGCATATCATATCACGGCTCCTGATCCGGCAGGAGAAATGCCTGCTATCTGCATGGAAGCGGCTATTAAGGATGCGGGTCTGACCCCTGACGACATAGATTATATTAATGCCCACGGCACATCGACCCACCGCAATGATTTGAATGAGACTGTTGCAGCCAAAAAGATTTTTGGCGAACGTGCCTATAAAGTGCCCATGAGCTCCAACAAGTCCATGACCGGTCATCTGTTGGGCGGCGCCGGAGGTATGGAAGCGGTTGCTACTGTTCTTACGATTGTAAACAGTATCATTCCTCCCACTATAAACTACCATGAAGTGGATACAGAGGACGGAATGGATCTGGACTATGTTCCTAACCAGGCAAGAAAGCAGGAAGTCCGGGCCGCCATGTCCAGCAATTTTGGTTTTGGCGGGCATAACGCAGTTATCGTGATTAAAAAGTACGAAGAGTAATCGCTATGCAGACACAGACCTTGAGAAATTTTGCGGGACTGCCCTGTATCAGCGAGGAACGCAGGGCAAAGTTGCAGGAACTGTGCAGTAATCTGGGCATCACGATGCAGCAATATGAGTTGCTGAATCTTGCTCTGACACATACTTCTTTTGCTCATGAAACACATCATTATCCGCATAATGAGCATAATGAGCGACTGGAATTCCTGGGGGATTCCGTGCTGGGTCTCATCGTCAGTACCTATATGTATGAGCATTTTCCGCATTTTGATGAAGGCCGGATGACCAAACTGCGTGCCCAGGTGGTGTGCGAAGCTTCCTTGTATCAGTGCGCAAAACGTATCGGGTTAGGCGATTACCTGCGTATGGGCAACGGGGAGTTATCTTCCGGCGGAAATAAGCGGCCTTCTATTCTGGCGGATGCGTTTGAAGCTGTGCTGGGAGCCTATTATCTGGATCAGGGTTTTGCTGCAGCGCAACAGTATCTGTTAGGACTTTTGGAACGGGAAATTAACGATGTTTGTAACGGTCTGCTTGTGATGGGCGACTATAAGAGTATGTTGCAGGAACGCCTGCAGCATAAGGCGCAGTACCGTATCTTTACCTCCGGTGTCTTTGTTAACGGAGTGGAATACGGAAGCGGCAAAGGTCGCACTAAAAAAGAATCGGAACAGCAGGCGGCCCGCGAGGCGCTGGAACGTCTGAGAAGGGAAGATTCTGTTCAGGAATAAACGAGCGTTTTGGCTTTTATTCAATGAACCCGGTAGCAGCTGCCTGACAACTTGTAATTATTGAAAAATTTGAACACACCATGTATTGCGGAAAACGTTCCGCAGCAGGGTGTGTTTTTCTTTTTCTTACAGCTATAAGGAGAAGTCGCTTTTATTGCTTGCAGGGTAAAATAATCTTGAATGTTTTTGCAAGTTGTAGTATAGTTAAGGTATCGGTTATACAGAAAATTTGCGCTTATCCGGAGCGACTTGGATAAGCTGCATATTTTTGTAAAATTGAATTTTATGAAGGAGGAGAAACTCATGAAAAAATTTCTTGCTGTAGCAGGGTCCCTTATGTTGGCTGCTTCTGTCCTGATGACGGGGTGCGGTGGCGGCGGCGGTGGAGACAAGAAGGCTGCCGATGCCAACAAGGAATGGAAACCCACGAAGGATGTCAAGGTTATTATCGCCTATAAAGCCGGTTCCGGTACGGATACAGGCGCCCGCCTGTTGTTGAACAATGCCAAACCCTATGTAGGGCAGACCATGGTTATTGAAAACAAACCGGGTGCTGATGGTAAGATTGGATGGACTGAACTGACCAAGGCAAAACCGGACGGATACACCATCGGTTTCATCAACCTCCCGACCTATACCACGCTGGCTATTCAGCCGAATGCTCCGTTTAACGATCAGAGCATTGTTCCTATCTGCAACCACCTGACCGAGACCGGCGTAGTTGTAGTTAAGAAAGACGCAAAATGGAAGACCCTGAAAGAACTGGTTGCCGACGCGCAGGCAAAACCCGGGGTGCTGAAAGCTTCCACTAACGGCGTAAAGGCTTCCAACCATACGGCAGCCCAGCTGCTGGCACAGTCTGCCAAATTCCAGTACAAGGCTGTTCCTTACGGCGGCACGGCCGACCAGCTGCTGGCTCTGCGCCAGGGCGAGGTTGATTTCTCCTGCGCCAAAGTGGCCGATATTGCCAAGCTGATTAACGGCGACAAAGCGGAACTGCGCGTACTAGGTCTGTTTGCTGAAAAACGCGATCCGCAGTTAAAAGACGTTCCGACATTGGGCGAACTGGGTTATTACAATAAATGGTATGGCTCTGCACGCGCTCTGGTAGCTCCGAAGGGAACTCCGGAAAACATTATCAAATTCTATGAAACCGCTATGAAGAAGACCATGGACGATCCGAAGGTTAAAGAAGCTCATCAGAAAGCCGGCATGGCTACCGATTACAAAGACAGCAAGGCTTTGGGCGCTTTGATTAAGGAACAGATGGATTTCTGCAAGAACGTAGTTACCAAGTTGTATGATAAATAATTGGATTCATGAGGGCTGAAAGAGGTCCGGCAACGGGTCTCTTTCCTCTGTATTACGGTTATCCTTTAAAAACTGAAGCCGGCTGAGGCGGCTGCCTGTGTGACGGCTGCTTCAGGCCGGCTTTATTTCTGATTGGTTGAGATTATGATCGCGAGGTTGCTTTTATGAAAAGGACCGATCTTTATATCTGTGGCTTCATGTACCTGTTCTGCGCCTTTTTTCAGCACGAGACGCAGAAGTTTCCGGAAGGAGCCCGCCATTATCCCCATTTTGTCATCGGGCTTTTGTTTTTGCTTACCACCATCCGCCTGTACGATATGGTAAAGCAATATTTGAAAGACAGGCATGTGATTAATGATTTGTCGGAAACATTCAAAGGATTCCAGCCCAAACAGTTTTGGACCATGTTTGCGGCTTTCCTGGGGTTCTTTGCTCTGATGTACTTTTTCGGGTTTTATGTGGCGTCCCTTATTTATATTCTGTTCTGCCTGCAATACTTCCATATTCCAAAAAAGTACATGGCGCTTGTGTTGCTGGTCATGCTTGTCCTGACGTATTTCACCTTCAGCTGGTTCCTGAATGTACCGCTGCCCAAAGGTGAGATACTGGGAGAATTCTTGTAAGAGGGGAGGCTGTTACTTATGGATGCAAATACCTTGGGATTGATGGCCGCCGGTTTCTTGCATGTGTTTTCACCCATGAACCTGGGCATGATGATCCTTGGCGTAACGATTGGTATTGTCATCGGCTGTATGCCGGGTCTTTCCGCAGCCATGGGCGTGGCGCTGCTCCTGCCCCTGACCTTCGGCATGAAACCGGAAACCGGCCTGATTATGTTAGGCGCAATTTACTGCGGCGCCATCTTTGGCGGTTCTATATCCGCTATCCTGATTCACACGCCGGGCACGCCGGCTTCGGCTGCCACGGCCATTGACGGCTATCAACTGACCCTGAAAGGCAAGGCTGGTAAAGCACTGGGTACAGCCTGCACCGCTTCGTTCTTTGGCGGACTGCTCAGCTGTATTTCCCTGTATTTTTTTGCACCGGCGTTAGCCCAGCTGGCCATGAAGTTCGGCAGCCCGGAATATTTCTGGCTGGCGCTGTTCGGCCTTACCATTATTGCGGGTGTGACTTCCGGGTCTATGGTCAAAGGCCTGATGTCCGGCGCGTTCGGCCTGATACTGTCCACCATCGGCATGGACCCCATGGAAGGGGTGGAACGGTATATGTTCGGCATAGACGCTCTGTATAACGGCATCAATGTGACCTGCGCCATGATAGGCTTGTTCTCTATGTCACAGGTGTTTATGCTGATTGAAAAAGCCATTAAGGAGCGGGGCAATGTTATTGATTTTGAAGATTCTGTAATTCTGAAAGCCAAAGAACTGGCCCAGATATTCCCTCATGTGATCCGTTCCTGGATCATCGGGAACATCATCGGTATCCTGCCCGGCGCCGGCGCATCTATCGCCTGCTTCCTGGGGTACGATACTGCCAAGAAGTTTTCCAAACGGAAAGACGAGTTCGGCAAAGGCTCCATTGAAGGCGTGGCGGCTTCGGAAGC
>ONAV01000065.1 GCA_900315925.1 uncultured Selenomonadales bacterium
GGTGATGGCGCCGGCGATGGTGGAAACGTTTCTTGCTTCAACTTCACCGGTGGCGATGAATGCTTTGGCGATCGCGTTTTCAATTTTCTTCTCGTCAAAAGGTACGGTGATGCCGTTACGTTTTACTACATTCTTAAAATACGTCATGATGTGTGTTGCCTCTCTCTTTCTTAAAATTTCGTTTGTTGTCTGTGCTGTAAAGAAAAGACATCGCAAAACCGTACGCGATTGCTATTCCATGGACTCGTTCGCCTGTGGCTTCGGAACTCGGAGTCGCGTTGCAGGGCAATCCGCCTCCCACTCCTCAGTGTGCCACGCTTCGCTCCTCTCAGCGTGGCTTCCTTCGTCGACTGGGACCCTTCCGGATTGCCCTGTCAACGCTCAATGAAATATCGCATTCGCTCCCGATGTTTTGCTCTTGTCTTTTCTTTACCGCTTTGTTAAAAATAATTGTTTACTCAATTTTTGATTCCGGTAATTCGATTACACTGCCCTCTGCTAAGGAGCGTTGCACGTCGATGAGCCTCTGGTTGTCACTGCCGCGCCAGATGGCGTTGCCGGTTTTCAGTTTTTCCACAAAGGGCCCGTCAACTAAAACGTCTAACAGTGTCAGCGCTTCTTTGGCTTTTTCTCCCGCCGCGCCTTTTTGAATCTGTTCAAAGGTCCAGCCGGTGTAGAGCCAGATGTTCAGTCCCGCGTTTTTAGCAGCCCGGGCGATTTCGATTACAGCTTCGGGTTGCAGCAGCGGGTCGCCGCCGGAAAAGGTGAGGCCGTCCAGGTATTTGGTCTGCAAAATTTCCTGAATTACGTCTGCCACGTTCCGCTCAGTTCCGCCCACGGGGTCGTGCGTCTCCGGATTCTGGCAGCCCGGACAGTGGTGGGGGCAGCCCTGGAAGAACAACACGTAACGCACTCCGGGACCGTTTACGGAAGAATGCTTCTTGCTGCCTGAAATGCGTACTGTGCTCATGAAAACGACCTTCTTTTACCGGATTTTGTGATGTTTTCAAAAGAACGGTTTCCTGTTTTCCGCGCCGTGCCTTTGTTTCCGAACATCAATGGGGATTTTATCCCGCTTGGTACTACCCATTATAACACAATTAGTGGGTCTGTCAATAGAAAAACACAAGATATTGTGCTTTTTAACAAAAATCAGCCAATGTGGGAACGGATTTTACAACTTTCGCAGTACCGGTTCCCTTTGGCTGTATGGTGTGTCCTTTTACTTTTGCGCGAGGCCTGTTGGATTATTGGCAACAAACTGTTCCAGGCTTTCGTTTATATATTGGTTTAGCGATTTGCCTTCCTTTAATGCGTTGTAGAAATGTTGCCCGGTTCCTTTTAGTTTTCTTCTTTGCTGATCAGATAACGCAGCTCCCGTTGGTTTCGCATTCCCGTTTTCTGCAAAATATTGGAGATGTGATATTTTGCGGTAGGGATGGTGATGACCAGATTTGCTGCAATTTCGGCTGTTTTATGTTTTAGCAGGATTTCCCACAGCACTTCCGTTTCCCGGTTGGTGAGACGATAGCGCAGCTGATATTTGCGCAGCCGGTCTCCATGCAACGGGCCGGATTCGTCCGCCAAAGAACTGTCCGGTTTTGCAATGATGCCGGCAGCGTTTTCTACAGAGGGCTGCGTTGCAATTTTCTCATCTTTTTCAACAGGATGGTTTGTAATGGTAACGGCTTCCGCTTTTTGTTCTGTAACGGTGTCCTTAACATCTTTTGATATATTATCTTCATAATCTTCGGAAGCGTTTGCATCAGCAAAAACAGTTGCTGAAAATGTTTCAGCAAAAAATTCCGAATCCTCTGCTTCGTCAGCAACAGTTTCCAAATTTATACCCGCAAAATTATCTGCAGACATAGCAGTTACATTTTCTGTAGCTGTTGTGTCATTATTTTTTTCTGCCAAGCCTGCTTCGCTAAAACTATTTGCCAAAGTTTGCGCAGCAGTTTTTTCGCTTACGTAAGCATTCGCATTTACGGTTACGCCCGTCGCAGCATTTGCAAAAGAAACGGCATTCGTTTCCGCTTTCACTTTGGCGAGTGATTCCTCCACGGCGGAATGCTTCCAGGCCTCCGCGTACAGCAGGAACAGTCTGTACAATAACACGACGGCCAGTATGAGCAGTCCCATGTACACCAGGGACATCACTCCGTGGGAAACTTTCTGTTCCAGCAGCATTTCTCCCGCCAGGGCGCCCAGCACATGAAAGGGACGTTCGATGGCGCGGCCCATGCCCGCCCACAGTTCGGGACGGCGGGAACGCAGCGCCACGTTGAAGAACATCCAGATGATGAACAGAATGATGAAGGGCGTGAAGAACGCGTCCACAAAAACGGTGAACCACAGGGGCGCGCCTTCCAGTACAAAGGTGTAGGAAGCAAAAACGGTGACCTTGGCCAGCAGAGCCGCCACAGGCAGCCACACCGGGTAATGATCCGCCAGCCAGCCTGCCGCCAGGTACCCAGCGGCCAAAAACAGGCGGGAAATGGCGTGCCAGTTGCGGTAATATTCTTCGTATTCTACAAAATCCAGGGTGGAAGAAAGGCCGATGAGCAGGGATAACAGGATTCCGATGCCGCAAAAAAGAGGCAGATGGTTCGAGACCTGCGTTTGGGGAACCACGGGCTGCGCTGTTTCTTCTGCCGGAACGGGCCGGAGCAAAAAGGCAATCAGCGCCAGGGCTACTAGCAGTAAAGGCCAGGGTAAAAACAGCGGCTTGCCGGTTGCACGTTCTACCAGCTGCTGCACTAAAAACAAAAGCCCGTTGGTGAGGGCAATGTACAGACCGATGGCGATCCCCTGCCGTCGGGGCACGGTATGCCGGGCCAGGAGGTAGAACAGACAACCGTCCAGATACCCGCAGGCCAGGGGGAACAAAAGACCCCCAATATATAGGAAAGGATTTGCTGATTTTCCGGCCAGACCTGCCGCCAGCGCCAGTACGGACAGCCCGTTGGCAGCCAGAGAAACATGCAGCAGACGCGTCACGTCCCGTTCCGGTTCGCGACGGAATGTGTAAGCGAAAAGCAACACGCCCAAAAGCGAAACGAACATGAACCACAGGTTCAGCTGCATGAGGCTGAAGGGAAGACGGATCGCAGAGAGAGGTGAGGCCACGGTGAGGAACGCCTGGTACACGATGACCATGCTGAAAAACGACAACGCGTTGGCCGCGATGAGGCGTTTGTCCATGCTTTTCCCTCCCTTCTTTCCGTAAAATTTCAGAACTGCCGACTGGTTCGCTGGCTGATTCATCTGCACATAATAAAAAAGCATTAGCAAAAATGCATTGAACCAAATCCGTTCTTTTTGTTTTTTCGTTTTTTTCAAAAAAATAAGAAACAACAAAGCGTGTTGCAGTTTCTATATAAATTTTATCAAATTCTGACCAAAGAAAAAAGAGATGAAACGAAAAAAGTATAGGTGAATTCAATTTGAGTGATTTAAATTTCAACAAAAGTATAGGAAAAACTATACTGTCAAAAATGCGAAAGGCGGTTGTGGAACCCCTTGACAGAACCTAAAATAAAATTAGGGGATTTGTGTGCCTGTTTGAATTGTGAAGAAATATAAAAACGGGCATAAAAAATGCCCGCCGTGTGGGCAGGCATTTTGGGAAGAATGTGCAGTCACAATTATTTAGATTTTCATAATTCAAGTTTGCGAAAGCAGTGTGCTTTAACAGTTACGCCAATGCAGTCACTTCTTTAACAGAAAGTTTGGTCAGCTTGGCAACTTTAGCAATCTCCATACCATCAGCGAGCATGGCTTTGGCAATTTCGATTTTACTCTCCTGTTTTCCTTTTTCCCTTTCGCGTTTCTTCATATCTTTAATTTCCATATCTAATGTCATGGCCTTTAACCTCCAATCGTCGTTATTCTTGATACGCGTAGCTTCCTCGTCAAGCTTTTTCGTAAAACTACTGTCGGATTTTTGTCCATTTACATAACGCAAAAACGCCGCCAGCTCTTCATCGTCAGTTTTGTCTGCTGCCTTCACATTCAAAAAGATGTTTTCCGTCAAGTCGCCCATCTGCAAGCTATCGTTTTCCTTGCAACGATAGGTGAAGTGATAAACCGGCAGACCGGCCCCAAAGGGATCAAAGGTGCAGATAAAAATCACGTACGCCTTTCTCAATTCGCGATAGTGCATGCCCCTACGCAGCATATTGGTGCCGATGATGTTCTGGTAATACCGTGTCCGCAACGGCAGCTCGCGGATGATTGTCTTTTCATCCCGCTCATCGTAGTTAATCACGCTTTTGGTATCTGTCGTCTGCATTTCAATGTCAGCGACATTTCCGTCCTTATCCTCCACATACACATCAAGCCGGGTATTTTTACTGCTCAGCTGAGCCTTCATCGTCTTTTCCGTTTCCATGTAACGGATCGTTTTGACCTGTATGTGCAGGACACGTTCAAGAAGCTGTTTGCAGAGTGATTTGTTCCGCAACGTTTCCTGAAAGAGAAAGTTGTTTTTGATGGTTATTGCGTCCCAGTCAATGTTTCTGTACAAATTTTCGCCTCGCTTTCGGACTGGCACAATCCTTCCGTAACATCATTGTAGCGCAGTTTACTGTTGCGTGCAAGTTAAACCTGTGTGAAAAACAGGAGATTTGGAGAAACCATGAACGCAAAACATCGTATGTATTCCCTTCCTTATAACGGCACAAATCCGGAATGGTTTTTGCAGGAAGTGGAAAAACGAAAAAAACACGTTGACCATGTGTATTGTGAATTGCCTTTTGATGAGGGCAAGATGATTTCCCATGTGCGTTTTGCTTTTGAAGCCAAAAATGGAATAGAACCTGATCTGGCACATCCGGAATTAAAACGCGCACAGTATGTTCGCACTTGCGTCGAATTTCTGAATCTGTCTAAAGGAAAAATCCGGCGAATTTGTCCTGTCAATGCAATGTACTATAAATTTGATTCCGGTGAAGATCTGAAAAACTTTGCAGTTTCTCTTTGCCAGTTAGCAAACCGTTTTCAATTGGAAGGGTTGATTATCTCCGATTACCGGGTGGCTGTGCTGGTGCATGCAATTTTGCCGGAACTGGAGATTCATACATCCTGCAACGGGTACCAGTGGAATGTGCGGCAGATGGAAATCTGGCGGGAAAAGTGCGGCGTTACCGTGTTCAATCCGCCCAGAGAAATCCTGCGTACTCCTTCTAAATTAAAAGAGATGCATGATGCGGGATATAAATTGAAGTGCCTGATTAATGAAGGATGCCTGATGGGCTGTCCCAATTCCATGTGCCACAATCTTTCCGTTTCATTACAATTTAATCCCTGTATGCTGAGCTGCTGCCAGTGCGGCGTCGGGGACATTTTCCGGGGCAATTGGATCCTGCCCCGCTGGCAGAAACATTTTGATGAATATGTTGATATATATAAAATTGCCGGCAGAAATTCTGAAGCGGATTATCCGTTCCGGACGATGGATGCCTTTGTAACAGAAAACAACAGCCTGCCGCTGTCTGAATTGATGTTTTCCGGCACGATTGGGTTTGCCGCGCATATGCTGCCTGCGGAAGTGTTAAAACAGATTACGCTGGATAAAGTGCCGGATAAATTGCTGACCTGCGAATGTAAAGAGTGCGCGCAGTGTAATTTGTGCAATAAAATTGCATCATCCTTTATTCCGAAACAATATTGGGATAAATTTGTTTTCAAGATTAACGTGGTCAGAAACTAAGCGGTGAAAGCGAGTAAACCAGATGAAAGTGATTGGGTTAAGCGGCGGCATCGGCAGTGGCAAGAGTACAGTTTCGTACTATTTGTCCACATTGGGTATCCCGGTTTTCAGTGCGGACGCGGCGTTCCGGGCCGCTGTGGAAAAGGGGAGCCCCTGCCTGCCGGAAATCATTGCGTTGCTGGGAACGGACTGTCTTTTGGAAGACGGGGGGATAAATCGTGCTCTGGCATCAGAGAAAGTGTTCCGTGACCGTAACCTTTTGCAAAAGTTTGAAACGATACTGCAGAAGCAGGCGCGTGCTGAAGAACAACATTTTCTGGCACAACGCAGGGCCGACGGAACAAGGCTGGTGGTACTGGATGTTCCGTTGTTGATTGAGTGTGACTGGCGGGACGATGTGGACAGCATCTGGCTGGTGAAGACGCCGAAAGAGCTGCGGATTCGCCGGACGATGCAACGTGACCATGTGAGCGAGGAAGAGATGACGTTCCGGATCAATTCCCAACGTCCTTCGGAAGAAGTGGAGCAGTACGCCGATGTGATTATTGACAACAGTGGGAGTTTCGAAAACACCAAAGTGCAAATTCAGGAGAATTTGAAAAAAATAATAAATATTTAATTGAAGGAGGAAAAGAAATGTTAAAAAAGAGATCCAAAGTCCAGAAACGGCTGACAAAAGTAGTTATGGCTGCCTTATTGTGTACGAATGCGGTGCAGGCTGTGTGGGCGCCGTCGATGGCAGAAGCGACGGAGATTACGCTTACTAATTTATTGACAATTCCGGATTCACTGCAAGCTGTAAACAAAGATGGATTGATGATATCATATCCAAAAGACACTGCTGTAACAACGATAAATGTAATTGTAACGAATTCAGCACTTCCCGGTATAAACCTAACTGGTGGCTATGATTCAGCTAATGATGTCCAAGGAAAGACAGTCAATTTCGAAAAAGGTACAGTTGATGGTGTAATCGGAGGAACATCTGGTTCCGGTGCAGCTAAACCGATAGGGAACACTGTCAATATCTCCGGTGGCAAGGTTACGAATGTCTTCGGCGGACTGTCATTTTATTCTTATGTAGCCCACCAATCTTTTGCTGAGGGGAACACTGTTAATATCAGCGGCGATGCGGAAGTTAACACCGTATTGGGTGCTAGGGCGGTTGGCAATGCGGATATTCGAAAAAATACGGTGACCATTACTGGCGGCACGGTAGAAAATGTGATGGGTGGTGCCTCCTCCGGGGGCGATGTAAACGAAAACAAGGTAATTATCTCTGGAGGCAGAATAGGCACGTCAGAGGCTAACATCATTATTGGCGGTAATGCGCCAGATAGTTATGAAGGCAATGCCAACAATAATACGGTAGAAATCAGCGGCGGTACTATTAACAGTACAATTTGGGGTGGCAGAAGTAATTCGGGGAATGCGGAAGGCAATACCGTAACCATTTCCGGTTCGCCGACTTTTGCAGCAAGCAGTGGCATTCATGGTGCAGCGGCTTATGACGGTGATGCGAAGAATAATACGGTAAATATTTTGGTTAAGGACTTTTCTATTAGTTTCCTTATTGGCGGAGAGCCGGGTCCAAGCGGTACATCTTCCGGCAACACACTGAACGTTGCGGCGAAAGGTGTAACGACAGGCTCGGTTAATGCTTTCCAAAACATGAACTTCTATCTGCCTTCCGACATTGCCAACAACGATACCATGTTAACCGTTAACGGTGGAACTGCGACAGACGTGAAAGGCGTAACTTTTGGTGTGGCGGCCTTAAGCGGTGTGAAGCTGGAAAAGGGCAACACGGTGAACCTGATTACTAATCCCAGTGGCCTGACTATGGATGACGCGTTGAAGACGACAGACAGTGCAACGTTGGCAAAGGAAACGTTCCTTTCTGCCAACAGCCTGACCACGGATAATAAATACGAATTAAGTATCAGCAAAAAAGGTGAGGACACCATTATCGCCACGGTGGATAACGTGACGGAGCAGAGCGCGGATACTGGTGGCGGCACTAGTGGTGATACCAGTGCGGTGGAGGAAATCAAAAAGTCTCCGGTCGAAACCCGTATGGGCGTGGTGACCATGGTGAACGCGGGGGCTGATTTGTTGGCGGGGCAGGGTATGGCCAACGCGGCGGATGCTGCAGCAGCGGAACGCAGTGCCGATAGAGGTGTGGCGGCTGCCCGTGCCGGCGGTTTTGCACCATTTGCGGCAGTAGGTTTAGGTAACCTGCGGGCCAAGAGCGGTTCCCATGTGGATACCAAGAGTATCGGATTAAGTTTGGGTTTTGCCCGGGAGATAGAAAACAAGAGCGGCAAATTGCTGGTAGGCCCGGTCGTCGAATACGGCCACGGCAAGTATGACAGCTATCAGGACAACGGCATCACGGCAGATGGCAAGAGCAGTTACTGGGGTATCGGTGTGATCGCGAAACAGACCAACCACAATGGGTTCTATTATGAAGGCAGCCTGCGGGCTGGCAGGACAAAGTCGGACTATGGCTCGGACAGTGCCCGTCCGGGGAACCATGTAAGCTATGACAGCTCGGCGACCTACTGGGCGGCGCACCTGGGCGCAGGTAAGCTTTTCGATATAGGTCATGACAACACGCTGGATGTGTACGGCAAGTACTTCTACAGCCATACTGGTAGTGACAGCACGACGATTCATATCGGCGCGGCTTCAGAAGGGGTAGATTTCAGTGCGGTGAACAGTCACCGGCTGCGTATCGGTACTCGTCTGACCCATGCGTTGAATGCGAAGAACAAGATTTACGGCGGGTTAGCCTGGCAGTATGAATTCAAAGGTGACGCCCGCGCCACTTACAGTGTGAGCGGCGAAGCACCGAGCCCCAGTGTGAAGGGAAGCAGCGGCATGATTGAGTTGGGCTGGCAGGTGAAGCCGGGCAAGAGTCCCATGACCATCGACCTGGGTGTAACAGGCTGGGTCGGCAAGCAGCGGGGCATCACCGCAAATGTGCAGGCCAATTGGACGTTCTAAGTAAAACTGTAAATTAAGAAAAAAGGCGCCCCGGTCCTTAGCAGAAACGAAAAAAGAATATTGACCACGTTTACTGCGAGCTGCCCTTCAACGAGAGCGAGATGCTTTCCCACGTGCGCTTTACCTTTGACGGAAAGAACGGGGAAAATATGAATCTGGCCAGCGCGAACATGATACGCGCCCAGTACATCCGCAACTGTTTTGAGTTTTTGCGCATCTCCAAAGGCAAAATCCGCCGCATCTGTCCGGTCAATGCCATGTACTACAAGTTTAACTCCGACGATGAGCTGAAGAACTTTGCCATCAACCTGGCCCGGCTGGCAAACAGTTACCAGCTGGAGGGGCTGATTTTATCCGATTACCGGATCGCGGTGCTGGTGCATGCCCTGTTGCCGGAGCTGGAGATCCACACATCCTGCAACGCTTACCAGTGGAACATGCGGCAGATGGAAATCTGGCGGGAGAAGTGCGGGGTCACTGTCTTCAATCCGCCAAGGGAAATCCTGCGCGCCCCTTCCAAATTGAAAGAGATGCACAAGGCCGGGTACAAGTTAAAGTGCCTCATTAACGAAGGCTGCCTCATGGGCTGTCCCAATTCCTTCTGTCACAACCTTTCCATTTCCATGCACTGTTACGCAGGCATGCTCAGCTGTTGTCAGAGCGGCATCGCGGACCTGTTCCGGGGCAACTGGATCCTGCCCCGCTGGCAGAAACACTACGACGAATTTGTGGACATCTACAAAATTGCAGGCAGGAATACAGAAGGGGATTACCCTTTTAAGACCATGGACGCCTATCTGACGGAAAATAACAGCATGCCTTTGGTCGACCTGATGATCTCCGGGACGATCATGTTCGCACAGCACATGGCTCCGAAAGATGTGTTAAAGAAAATTACTCTGGATAAAGTGCCGGATAAGCTGCTGACTTGCGAGTGCGGAGAGTGCAGCCAGTGTAATTTATGCAACAAGATTTTGGAGGATTTGATTCCAAAAGAATACCGGGACCGGTTCAACTTCAAAATTAAAGTAGTGAATTAAATATATGGAAACGCTGGTTAATTTGTCTGTACAAACTCATTTAAGCAGTGTCTCCATAAAAATTTTTAAATTTAAAATCTCGCCGACAGGCGATAAAACAGGGAGGGAGTTTACAAATGTTAAAAATGTCGAGGAAACCTTCAAAGAAGCTGGCGAAAGTAGTGCTGGCCACATTATTGTTCACGGGGGGGGCACAACTCGCGATTAGTCCATCAGTGGTGGAAGCGTCGTTAAGTTACAATATTGATGGTATAGTTGTTAAAGAAGGTGGAAGTACTATCACTTTTTCATCAGACGATCCTTCAACTGATGCAAGTTTATATTGGAATGCTGGGAATAAACGTTATGATGCTGCATATGGCACTTCGGCTCCAGAAGGATTTAATGTTACCATAACCGGGGAGACAACTAATTGGACATTATTTAGAGGTGTTGTACTAAATACTGTAGGTACAATAAAGGGTAATACCCTGACAGTTAACGGTGGTAATTTTTCTGATAGTGTTGCTGGCGGAGAAGCAGCAAATGGATCCGGAAAGAGTCTGGTTACCATAAATAAAGTTATTGTTAATGGCGGAACCATGAAAAACGTTTATGGTGGTAGACATTATAATTATGGTTCTGCTGATGTGATTGACAATACAGTTTATATCAACGGTGGTCAGGTAACGAATGTTTATGGAGGATCAACAGTCGGATCAGAGGAAGCTTCGGCAAATGACAATAAGGTTTATATCAACGGTGGTCAGGTAGAGAATGTTTATGGAGGATCAGCACAAAACGGTGCGGCGAATAACAATACAGTTACAATTTCCGGCGGTACGATAAGTGAACGTACTGAATATTATGCTTACATACATGGCGGGAGCGGATCAACTTCAGCCAGCAATAATACGGTTACGATTAAAGGCGATGCAAGTATAAGTGAAAACACGTATATCTATGGCGGTGTGGCTGATCCTAGGCGTGTAAATAGTACTGCTGCCGACAACACTGTCAACATACTGAAAGCAATTTCAGTACAAGGGTTATATGGCGGTTTGAGTAGTGAAAAACCTACTGGCAACACGCTGAACATTGCGGCAAAAGGTGTAACGACCGGTAGCGTCGATTATTTCCAAAACATGAACTTTTATCTGCCTTCCGACATTGCCAACAACGATACCATGCTGACGGTAAACGGTAGCAGCGCAACGGATGTACAGGGCGTGACCTTCGGCGCAGCAGCCTTAAGTGGTGTGAAGCTGGTAAAAGGCGACACGGTAAACCTGATCACCAATCCCAGCGGTTTGACTACGGACGACTCACTAAAGACGACTGACAGCGCAACGTTGGCAAAAGCGTCGTTCCTTTCCGCCAACAGTCTGACCACGGATGATAAATATGAACTGAGTATCAGCAAAAAAGGTGAAAACACAATTATCGCCACGGTGGATAACGTGACGGAGCAAAAAGCGGATGAAGGGGGAAGCGGCGAAAATGGAGGAAGTGGTAAAAAAGTTGTTTCTATTCCGGATGTTTTGAAATCGCCGGTTGAAACCCGTGCCGGTGTTGTGACCATGATCAATGCCGGAGCAGACCTTTTGATCAGTCAGGGCATGAGCAACGCGGCAGACGCAGCGGCTGCGGAACGGACCGAAGGTGATGCGGCGGCAGCGCCGAGGGCTGGCGGCTTTGCTCCCTTCGCGGCGGTAAGCTTCGGCAAGCTGCGGGCTGAAAGCGGTTCCCATGTGGACAACAAGGGGATTGGGATGAATCTGGGTTTTGCCCGGGAAATTGAAAACAAGAACGGCAAGCTGCTGGTAGGCCCGGTCATCGAATACGGACACGGCAGCTATGACAGCTATCAGGACAGCGGTATCAAGGCAGACGGCAAGTCCAGTTACTGGGGCATCGGTGTGATCGCAAAGCAGACGAATGATAACGGATTCTACTATGAAGGAAGCTTGCGGGCAGGCCGCACGAAATCCGATTATAATTCGGATCTCAGACCCGGGCTTCATGTCAACTATGACAGCAGCGCTACATACTGGGCGGCGCATTTGGGTGTAGGCAAACTGGAAGATATCGGTCACGATAACACGTTAGATTATTATGGCAAATATTTCTACAGCCATACTGGCAGTGACAGCACATACCTGAATGGGGCCAATGAAACGGCAAACTTTGATGCGGTGAACAGCCATCGCATCCGTCTGGGCGCACGACTGACCCATGCGTTGAATGAGAAGAACAAGATTTACGGTGGGTTAGCCTGGCAGTATGAATTCAAAGGGGACGCCCGCGCCACTTACAGTGTAAGCGGAGAAGCGCCGAGCCCCAGTGTGAAGGGAAGCAGCGGCATGATCGAGCTGGGCTGGCAGGTGAAGCCGGGCAAGAGCCCCATGACCATCGACCTGGGTGTAACGGGCTGGGTTGGCAAGCAGCGGGGCATAACGGCTAATTTGCAGGCAAACTGGACGTTCTGATACTGTATAAGGACAAATGCTACTCAATATAATATGAAGAAAGAGGAGTGGGGAATTCCCGCTCCTCTTTTTTAATGGTATAGTATTTATTGCATACTCCGAGATTTTACGCGACGGCGAAGTGGCAGCTTTCCCAAACAAAGCAATAAAATATACGAAAGAAGTGTCATCTGGAAACAGACAAATAGACTGTCTATATTTATAACAGAAAGCAGGCTGGAAAACCGCGTCACTGCTGGAGTTACAAAAAAAGTCCGGTCACTGAAGTGACCGGACCGGAAATAAGGAAACGTAGTGTAAAAATAGTGAAATTTTAGTGGAATTATCTTGTCGTTGCCAAACTTTACTTATAGTTTACACTTCATCTTCATCCATAATCCCCAGCTTGCGTTTCCAGTACCGGGAATAGATGGCGCCCAACGGGTTATGGGCCAGCAGCCGGTCTTTCACGACCAGCGAGGTGACCGGGCCGTCGCAGTTGGCGGTAAAGATGGCGTCGTGTCCCACGCAGAGACCGCAGATGATAAACAGTTCCACGCCCTTTTCCTTTAAGAAGCGGGCCTGGAATTTGGGGTTGCACATGGCTTCGTGATCCAGTTCCGGTTTCACCTGCTTCAGGCCAAACTCCTTTTTAGCGAAGCTGCAGTTTTTGCAGCAGACACTGTAAAATTCAAATCCCTGCTGCGTGTAATAGCGGGCGATATACCGGGCTTCGGCGTTCAGTCCGATACAGAAAGCCATGCCCAGTTTCTTATAGCCCATGGTCCTGGCAAATTCGCCGATTTCCTGCAGGCGGGTGATGTTGCTGTAAAAAGTACCTTCCACATACGCGGCGGCCTGCATGATTTTCAATTCCTCTTCCGTGTAGGCCTGTTTCACTTCTTCTTCTGCTACGCCCGTGCAGTTGACGCCTTTGGTGTAACAGGCGTGGGTGGGGCAGTTCGCGCAATCTGCTTTCATGATGTTCCTCCTTTAATCGGCTTCGCTGATTTTGTGGCGGATATGGATGAGGGCTTCTTCCAGAATGTCAATGACGTGCTGATCGTCCAGGGAATAGTAGATGCTTTTTCCTTCCCGGCGGGCCTTCACCTGGTTTGCCATCCGCAGCAGTTTCAGCTGATGACTGACCGCGGACTGGGTCATTCCCAATGCGGCGGCTATATCGCTGACACAGAGTTCGCCATGGGAAAGTGCGTTGATGATCTTCATGCGGGTCTCATCACCCAGCACTTTGAAAAATTCGGAAACGGCGCTGAGCTGTTTCTCTTCCAGCATCTGCTCCTGAACTTTCTTTACGATGACGGGATCGTAATTCAAAATCGGGGCGGCGCTTTCCGTTTTCCGGTGAGAGTGTTTGGCTGCGTCTTTTTTTATTGCCATTGCTTTAACCTGCCTGTTCTGTTTATTTGTGTCCATTGTAACTTAATCAGTATTATATCACACTATCTTACATAGCGGAAAAAAATGCCTTGAAAAAAACACACAACAGGCATAAGATAGGATAAGGAAAAGAAAATGAAGTTTTACTTACCGTTTATTTTGCAAAACGGATTTAATCAGTATTTCCTTAATCAGCGTCGCCTTAAATTCTAACGTTGTATTGGTGATATATCGATTGTTGATGGAAACGGCTTTTATACGGAGGGAACTGACATGAAACTGAAAAAACAGATGTTTTTGCCTGTCCTGTTATCTCTGTCTGTGTTTTTTGCTTCTACCGTGACAATGTCTGCATCTGCTTACGCCGCTGCCGTACCCCGTACTGCCGTAGTATGGGAACTGGCGGAAGCTGCGCCTAACAATACCGAGATTCCGGAAGTAAAAAAGGATAAAGGGGATACGCCCGGGCGCTCCGGCAACACAAAATCCCGGGAGGATTCTTCCTTCTTCGACAACCTGCTGGAAAAAATTGCGGTGATGTTTTTGGTGTACATGTTCCTGGAAGCGATCAACGCGTTGCTGAATGACTTCTTCCATGACGGGGATACAAAGATCAAAATTGTGCCGAAAGAGAAACAGGACCAGCCTGACGGCAAAGGAACGAAACAGAATAAAAACATCAAACGGATTCCCGCCCAGGACGTGTGAAGGGGCGGCCAAAAAAAGGGCTGTAACAAAATGAAGTTTTTCACTGCATTTTGTTCAGCCCTTTTCCATTGCGCAACAAGGAAGCACCGCCACATGACGGTGTTTTTTTACTGTCGCTTTTTAAATTCCGCAAACAGGTCTACCGGTTTCTCCGAGCACAAATTGTAGTCCGGACAGGCTTCCACCGCTTTGGCCCTGGCCAACTGCAAATCGTGATAGACGTCCCACTTGGCCTGCACCTGGGCGTGGCCGTACTGGCGCAAAATGTAAGAGGGATGGAAGGTGGCGATGCAGTCGTAGCCCTGCTGTGTTTTGAACCATTTGCCCCGCTGGCGGGTGATGCGCATGGCCGGGTCGCCTAAATAGTGCATGGCCACGCTGCCCAGCGCCACGATGACCTTGGGCTGCAATATAGCCAGTTCCCGCTCCAGCCAGATTTTGGCGCAGTAGTCCGCTTCTGCCAGGTCCGGCGTCCGGTTCCCTTTGGGTCGGCATTTTACGATGTTGCTGGTCAGCACCCGGTCCCGTGTCATCTGCACAGACCACAGCGCTTTGTCCAGCAGCTGGCCGGAAGGTCCGATCAGGGGACAGCCGTAGTCATCCTCCACGCCGCCGGGGCCTTCGCCGATAAACACGATGGGGCTGTCCGGGCAGCCGTACCAGCCTACCGGGGCCTGGCAATCGCTGCGTAAATGACAGGAAGTGCACATGGTTAATTGCGCGGCCAGTTCGGCCAGCTGATTTTCTTTTATGCTCATGATGGACCTCGTGGTATAATATAAAATATAACAGCGTTCATAGCAAAATGCAGTAACCCGTTGATTTTTACGGAGACGGTGATTCAATGAGTTTGTGCGATGCACGAGGCCTAATGGCCCGGGCGCTGCGTTGATAGATATTGACGCAGTCAGTCACAAAAAGCACCGGTCAGCGTGCAGACGAATGAATCAGCGTTTCCATATGTAATTTTACAGGAAGCTGCTTGCTTATGTCAAAAGGAATATGGATTTCATCATCCGGAAAAGGAAAATCGTATTTGTATCCGGTCGTGTAAAGAGAAAAACTGATGATAAGGAGTT
>ONAV01000030.1 GCA_900315925.1 uncultured Selenomonadales bacterium
ATTGTGGAAAAAATGCTGCAGGGCAATCCCCGTGAGGCAGAGCTGCGTGAGTTCTGCGATAAAGTACGCAACACCAGCGATATCGAGCGTACCTCCAGCACCAGTGAAAAGCTGGGCATGTACACGGGCTTTGACTGCGTGCATCCGCTGACAGGACACAAGGTACAGATCTGGATCACCAACTACGTGCTGTTTGATTACGGTACCGGCGCGGTTATGGGCGTGCCCACCCACGATTCCCGTGACTGGCAGTTTGCTACCAAATATAATATTCCCAAGATTCTGGTTATCCAGCCCAAAGACAAAGAACTGAAATTGGAAGATATGACCGATGCCTACGAAGAAGACGGCATCATGGTAAACAGCGGCAAGTTCGACGGCATGACCAACATCGAAGCCATGTCCGCTGTCAGTGATGAGATCGAACGCATCGGCGCAGGCAAACGCCGCGTTAACTACCGTCTCCGTGACTGGCTGATTTCCCGTCAGCGTTACTGGGGCGCTCCCATTCCCATCATTTACTGCCCCAACTGCGGCGAAGTGCTGGTACCGGAAGAAAATCTGCCGGTGCTGCTGCCGGAAGACGTAAAATTTGATGCAGGCGCCAAGTCCCCGTTGGCTACCAGCGAGAGCTTCCTGCATTGCAAGTGCCCGAAATGCGGCGCGGACGCTACCCGTGAGACGGACACCATGGACACCTTCCTGTGTTCTTCCTGGTACTTCCTGCGTTACACCGACCCGAAGAATGACAAGGCTCCCTTTGCCAAGGAAGCCAACGCCTACTGGGGTCCGGTTGACCAGTACATCGGCGGTATCGAGCACGCTATCCTCCATCTGCTGTACTCCCGCTTCTTCCTGAAAGTGCTGCGGGACGCCGGCATGGTGGACTACGACGAACCCTTTACCAACCTGCTGACCCAGGGCATGGTAATCAAAGACGGGGCCAAGATGAGCAAATCCCTGGGCAACGTGGTTTCCCCGGAAGAGATTCTGGAAAAATACGGCGCCGACACGGCCCGTCTGTTCATTCTGTTTGCGGCTCCTCCGGAACGCGAGCTGGAATGGAGCGACCAGGGCGTGGAAGGCAGCTTCCGTTTTATTAACCGCGTATGGCGTATCATCTGGCATTACAGAGAATCAGTAGCATTAGGGCAGTATTACAAAGGTAATAATGGCGCCCATTATGAAGAAGCCCTGTTAACGGAGCCGGATAAAGAATTGCGGCGTGCTTTAAATGCTACTATTAAAAAAGTTACGGAAGATATTGAACAACGTTTCAACTTCAACACGGCTATCAGCTCCCTCATGGAACTGGTAAATGCTATGTACGCATACAAGGATGCAGGAGTCTATACCTGCGGTCTGGTCCATGAAACCGTGAAAGACCTGTTGCTATTGCTGGCGCCTTTTGTTCCCCACGTGGCGGAAGAACTTTGGCACAGCGTAATCGATGAGAACAGCAGCGTACACGATCAGTCCTGGCCTGAATATGATGAAGCGGCGCTGAAAGTTGACAATGTGGAAATCGTTCTGCAGATCAACGGTAAAGTGCGGGGCCGTCTGGTGGTTCCGTCCGAAGCGTCCAAAGAAGAACTGGAAAAAGTTGCCCTGGCCGATGAGCGGATCAAATCCCTGATCGGTGACGGAACTGTACGCAAGGTAATTGCGGTGCCAGGCAGACTGGTAAATATTGTGGTAAAATAGTTTTATGGAGACGCTGATTAAATGAGTTTGTGCACTGACCGGTGCTTTTTGTGACTGACTGCGTCAGTGTCTCTTCCGTAAATTAAAAATGAATAAGGGAGATGCTGGTTGCACAGCGTCTCCCTGAAACTTTTCGCAGACCTGTGGCCGTTCTGCAGGCCTGCACACTTTTGTTCTTTACCGATCCTGTTGATGACTGAAAACATCAGTCGGTTCCCCGGCGATACTATTGCCCGGAGCCGACGACCCTTTTCATTGTGAGCAGGATGGGTAAAGGGAAAAAGAGGCACGTAATGTTTTGGAATAGAATTATCGCAAATAAATTAAGACGAATAGATTTCTTTTTTGTATATCGGAAACGGTATGCTTGGAAGAAATCTGTTCGTCTTTTTGTTTTAGGAAATGTAGTAAGTAGTTTCGGAAAAGAAATAAGCAAAACATCGGAAATGATTACGCTATTTCGTTGAGCGTTGACAGGGCAACCCGGAAGGGTCCCAGTTTGACGACACCGAGCAACGCGAACAGAGTGAGCGTGCGCAGTGAGGAAGTGGGAGGCGGGTTGCCCTTCAACGCAACTTCGAGTTTCGAAGCCACAGGCAAATGAGTCCATGAAATAGTAATCGTGTCCGGTTTTACGATTTCTCTTCCTGAAATTAATCATCATTTTTCTTTAGAAAGGATGGGATTGCAATGGAAAAACGAACCCTGCAGAAGTTAGGCCTTCTTTGTGCCAGCGTCGCCTTATGCAGCGCTGCTTCCTGGTGGAACAGTAATGAAGAAGCAGACCAACAGGTGAAAAAGTTGGCGGAGCAACCGGTGGCGGAACAGGTGCAGGAAATAAAAATCACAGTGTGTGTCAGCGGCGCAGTGGCCAAGCCGGGCCTTTACGAAGTGACAAAAGGCAGCCGCGCGCAGCAGATCATCGAACTGGCAGGCGGCGTGACGGAGGAAGCGGACATGGACAGGGTAAACCTGGCCCAATTATGCAAAGACGGCGGACACATCAAAGTTCCGAGACTGTCAAAGGCGAGACTGAAACAGAAAATGTTGGAACGAAAATCTGCAAAGGCAGACGTTATTTCCGGGGAAATAGCGGGGGACGGGCACTATAATGATGCTGCGCAAAATCATTCTCAAAAGAGGGCGCAAGAAAAATGGGAAGCTGCGGATGGCAGTCAATCTGCGGCAACAGGCGGGCCCGAAATGCAACCTGACGGAAAGGGACGTGAAGAGAAAACCGAAAGAAACGCTGCCAATGCGGTTCTTGTGCATCTGAATTCAGCTACCGAAACAGACCTGATACAACTACCCGGAGTGGGAAACGCTACGGCCCGACGGATCCTTGCTTTTAGAAATCAGCATGGGTTTCACCGTATAGAAGACATTATGCAGGTGCCCGGTATCGGCCCGGCGAAATTCGCCAGGATGAAACGCTGTCTGGCGCTGTAAGCATCTGTCTTTTAGTGCATTCTTTAAGATTCTTTAGTCCATGGTTTTTAAGAAAGAGGGAAATATAAATTTGTTTATCAAGTGGTTGTGCCTTCTGTTCCTTTGTTATTGCGCAGGCGATTTGCTCGGGTTTTACGAGCGGTCACATCTTTTTCGTTTGTCACTCTCTACGGTTTTCGCAGCATGCGTGCTGTACTGCCTGGTGCAAATCCGACGGGGCGGCAAAGCAGCGTTGCCGGACAGGGACAACATACACCGTCTGGCCTGCGTGTTGTTTTCTCTTGTCATATTTATAGGCGGGTTCATGGCCGCGGACGGAAAGATAAAAACGCAGAAAAGCTGGCAGGGGTTAAGTGGGAAACAGCTGATTCTGCAGGGCGCCGTAGAACCGGACAGCATACGCAGAAAGGAACAGGGAATCAGCGCCGTGTTTGCGGCAGAGTGGCCGCTGCACGGTAAGGTGAGGATTTTTGTGAAAGCCGATTCCAAAAATGCTGACCTGACCGTGCGGAAGCTGCTGTCCGGAAAAATCCGGATAGGGGGCGTATTGAAGGAACCGGTTTTTCTGCGAAACCCGGGAACATACGACGGCTATCATTTTAATAAAATAAAAGGAATTTACGGAAATATAACGGCTTCGCCTGCTCAGTTACAGGAATCGGGAGAACCGCTCCCGCTGCGGTTCCGCTTTACGGCTCTTGCGCAGAAGGTGAGGGAAAACGCTCTGGCGCAGCTGCACACCGGCACGGGGGCCATCCTGCCGGGCATGGTGCTGGGCGGGTATCAGGGCGTGGCGCCGGAAGAGGCGGACGTATTCCGGGACAACGGCATAGCGCATCTGCTGGCTGTATCCGGCACCCATGTGGCGGTACTGGCGCTGATACTGCAGGCGTTGCTGCGTCCGGCCGGGAAAAAAGGAAACATGTTTGTACAGCTGTTTTTAGTTCTGTACGCATTGCTCTGCGGGTTGCAGCCGGCGGTGCTTCGCTCCGTGGCCATGGCCTGTGTGCTGCTCTGGGGCCGCAGCCGGAAACTGAAGGCGGACAGTGTCCGTTTGCTGTTGCTGACCGCCTGGACTTTGCTGCTGGCAAATCCTTTCTGGCTGTTTGACATCAGCTTTCAGCTTTCTTTCGTGACCACTGCGGGATTATTGCTGGCAGGGCCCAAAGTGACCGCATACATTCCTCAGAGTCTTCCGGACTGGCTGCGGACGGTGCTGGGCGTGACGCTGACGGCACAGATTTTTTCTTTTCCGTTTTCCGTGTATTACTTTCACCGGGTTTCCCTGATCGGGCTGGCCAGCAATCTGCTTTTGCTTCCGGCGCTGGAACTGGCCGTGCTGCTATTTCTGACAGGACTCTTCTTTTCATTTTTGGGGTCTGTCGGAGGCATGCTTTGCGGTCTTCTTTTTCCTTTTGCCGGCGATGTGCAGCAGGGAAACGGTATCTTTGCTGTTATCGTCAGCGTACCCTTTATTGCCGCGGAACACCTGCTGCAGGGTGCGGTTGCGGCGGGAAAACTGCTGGCTGATTTACCCTTTGCAACCTTGGATGTTGCCGGGTGGCACAAGGTGCAGTATTTCTGCTATATAGGGTTTATCGCTGCCTTTTTTGATATGGGTCCTTTCAGCCGCCTTTCTTCCCGACAGAGAAAACGCTGGCTTGGAACGATGGTTTGCATCTTCATTCTGATACATGCTGCGCGTTATCTTTTACCTCAGGACCTGACAGTTCATTTTATCGATGTGGGGCAGGGGGACGCGGCACTGATCCGGACACCGGCGGGCAAGAACATTTTAGTTGATACGGGCGGTCTGCAGGGTGAGGCAGATATCTCCCGCATGGTGCTGCTGCCGTATCTTCGTTATCTCGGAGTAAAACAGATCGATGCTCTGTGTCTGAGCCACGGCGATCACGACCATGCCGGGGGCGCGGTCGGTGTAGCGGCTAAACTTCCTGTAAAAAATGTGTTTTTGGGCGCCGGTGCGGAAACATCCGCGGACGTGCAGGCGCTGCTGAGGGTCGTGGAACATAAAGCAAACGTGTACAGACTGCAAAAAGGCGAGCAGTGGAATCTGGGAGACTGCAAAATCGTGGTAGCTTCTGCATCTGCAAAAACATCTTCCGCTTCCGGAGTTTCGGACACCAATGCTTCTTCGTTAGTCCTGCAGCTGTTTTGTCAGGGACATTCCCTTGTGTTTACCGGTGACGCGGATATGGAAACGGAAGAAAACGCCATGCCGTTGTTACGCCAGGCAGATGTGCTGAAAGTCAGCCATCACGGTTCGGAAACTTCTTCGTCCCCCCATTTTCTTGCACACATCCGGCCCCGCTGCGGCGTAATCTCCTGCGGAAAACACAACCGGTACGGTCATCCGGCGCAGGACACACTGGAACGTCTGGCCGCCCGGCATATCATTCCCCTGCGGACAGATCAGCTGGGCGCGGTCAAGGTCGTTTTTGGCAAAGACAAACTGCGCTGGTACAGTTACCGCTATCAGGAAAACCAATTTTAATTCAGCAGGGTTCATGATATAATAAATTAAGTTTGTTGTGTATGAAATTATGCGGTATGGCGAAGACATAAGCAAACCGTCGGAAACAGTTGCGTGATTCCGTGAGATGAAATGCACCTTTGCGGCGAGGCTGTTTGAAGGACGAAGTCCTGAGTTCCGAAGCCGCAGGCGCATGAATCCACGGAATAGCAAATGTTGACGGGTTTGCGATGTCTTTGCCATACGGTATTATTCATTGGAGATTATTGCCATGAAACCAAAATCCTCCGGCCTGGCCCCGGATGTATTTATCAAACAAATTGAAAACGGAAACATCCCCACCGTGGTTTGCATCGTGGGGGAAGAACCCTATTACCGGGATCTGGTCCGCCGCACCCTGCTGGATGCCATCTTTACGGACACGCCACCGGACAGCAGGGATATCACGGTTTTTGAAGAAAAAACGGACATGAAAAAGCTGGATACGCTGATCAACACCTATCCCTTTTTCAGCGGCAGGACGGTCATTTTCATTACGGATAAGGAACTGTTAAACCCCAAGGCGGAGACGGAAGGGAAAAAACCAAAATCCGGCGGGAAAGGGAAAGCGAAAGAGAAAGCAAAGGAAACGAGCCTTTCGAAGCAGGAGCAGTTCCAGAACCTGCTGGGCGATGTACCGGATTTTTGTACGGTGATCCTGCAGGCGGAAAAGATGGACGGGCGGCAGAAGTTCACCAAGTTTTTGCAGAAGGAAACGGTGTTTGTGGACTGTTCCCCTGTGGACTCCCGGTATCTTCCGGCCTGGCTGGCCCGGCAGGCGGAACAGCGGGGAGGGCGTCTGGACAGGGGCGCGGTGCAGCGTATCCAGGAATACCTGGCAACCGTGGACAATCCGCCTTTGCAGCTGCTGGCTGCGGAAGTGGAAAAGATCGCCGTGTATGCGGGAGACAGGAAGAACTGGACTGCGGCGGATGTGGATATGCTGTTTTCCGCGTTGCCTGAAATCGGCGTGTTTGCCCTGAACAACGCCATCACGGCCAAAAATACGGTGCTGGCGTTGCAGCTGCTGGCAGAGGAACAAAAGAAAAATACGTATTTGCCTTTGTTGGCGGCCAAACTGCTGACCCATCTTCGCAGCATCCTGATGGTAAAAGAAGGGGAACGGCTGGGGCGTTCTGCCGGCCAGATTGCCTCTGAATCCGGCAAAGCGCCGTTCCTGATCAGCATGTGGCAGAAAGAAGGGGCGAAATTTACGGAGGCCCGTCTGCGGAACGGAATCCAGGCACTGGACACGCTGGTGGAAGAAATCAGTCTGGGCGGACGGCAGTATGACCGCCTGGAAGAAATCATTGCCATATTGTGCGCGTAATGTATGGCTGCCTGTGTGGCAAGCGTAGCGTGTTCCTTCCGGAAAAACTGATTTTAGCACCAGTTGCGATATTTGAAACAGTTTAGACCGGCATAAAAATGTATACATTTCGTTACAGCCGGCTTTTATAGACATTTAAGAACGGATTTGTTAAAATAAAGGAGACGCTGATTAAATGAGTTTGTGCGATGACCGAGGGCTTTTTGCGACTGACAAGGAAATGGCCCGAAGGCGCAGCCGTAGCTGCGTTGAGGGACCGAATTAATCAGCGTTTCCTAAAATATAATGTTAAAAATGCTGTTCTTTACAGAGAGCATAAAAGGAGGGGAAACGGCCCGGTGCCGGAATATTATGGGGAAAAGTGAATTGCTTTATGTCATTAAACCTTCGCAGCAGACAAAAGAAACCTTACTGCAGTTATTAGCCGATCATAAAGAGGTGCAGTTTGTTTCTCTGATGGGCGTGGACCTGGCAGGAAATGATACGGATGAAAAGATTCCTGTCAATATCTTTCTGCATGATATCGACAAATTCCTGACCGGCAGCGCGGCTCAGACCGACGGTTCTTCCGTGGTGCTGCCCGGTATCGCCACCCTGAACGATGCCCGTGTGGACATGGAAGTGGATAAAGATGTAAACTGGTACGTGGATTATAACTACGAACACTTTGATGAAAAGGGACGCATGGTAGGCACCCTGCGTATGCCCTGCTTCCTGACCCATAACGGCGAGTACGTGGACTCCCGTTCCCTTTTGAAAAAATCCCTGCGGTATGTGGAAGACGAGCTGCTGGCGCTGCTGAAAAAGTATCCGCATATGCCGGGGCTGGAAAATATCGATGTCAATGAAATTGCCCATTTGATTTTCACGACGGCCACCGAATTGGAATTCTGGGTAAAATCCCCCCGGGAAAATTCTCCCATTGAAGCATTGTCCTCCTCCCAGGTCATGCAGGAAATGTACTGGCAGCGCACCCGCGGCAATGTGCGCACGGCGTTGGAGCAGACCATTGAAATGCTGGAGCTGTACGGACTGGAGCCGGAGATGGGACATAAGGAATGCGGCGGCGTCAAAGGACAGATTGATTCCTCCGGCCATATGACCCATATCAATGAACAGCTGGAAGTGGACTGGAAATACAACGTGGGCCTGCAGACGGCGGACAATGAAATTCTGGCCCGCATTATCGTCAAGGAAGTATTCCGGCAGAACGGCCTGGACATTTCCTTCCAGGCAAAACCCATTCCCGGCGTGGCGGGCAGCGGCGAGCATACCCATGTGGGCATTGCGGCCAAACTGAAAAACGGAAAAGTCGTGAACCTGTTTGCCCCGGCCGATATGCATAAGGATTTCCTGTCTGCTGTGGGGTACGGCGCCATCATGGGCATCATGAAAAATTATGAAGCCATCAATCCGTTCATCTCCGCTACTACCGATGCGTTCAACCGACTGAAACCGGGCTTTGAAGCGCCAGTCTGCATTGTGACATCCCTGGGTCTTGCTCCGGACATTCCTTCCCGTAACCGAACCATTCTGGCTGGTCTGATCCGGGATCTGGACAACCCGCTGGCAACCCGTATCGAGATGCGTTCCCCGAATCCGTACACCAACACCTATATCGCCATCGCAGCGTTCTATCTGGCCGCCCTGGACGGCATCAAGGCCTGTGCGGCAAGCAAGAAAACGCTGGCGCAGCTGGAAAAGGAAATTTCCAAAAAGGCCGGCCAGAAAGGGTTTTATCTGGAAAAAGACAGGGAATACCGCACCGAAGAAGATGTGTTTGAAGATTTTACGGCGGAAGAGCGCAGCAAACTCTTTGGCGAACCGCCTGCTACCGTGTGGGAGAATATCCGGAACTGGGAAAAATTCCCGGCCAAGAAAAAAGTGATCATGGAAGGCGGCATCTTTGATGAAACCGTGCTCTGTTCCTTCGCGGAAGGCGCCATGATCCGCTGGAAGACGGAACTGCTGAACCGGCTGATCCCCGAAGTCCGTGCGGATGTAATCGCAGCCAAAAAACTCCACGACGCCAATACCGGAACCGCCTTCGACAATGCCATCTGGAAAAAGATTCAGGCCGTACGGAATAAACTGGCTAAAGATTCCGCAAAGGAAGACTGCATTTTTACGGAAATCAAAAAAGCGATAGAGGCCGGTGATCATGATGCGGTCTCTGCCAAATTCCTGGAGATGCAGAAACTGAAAGAAAGTCTCTACGCGTTATATCACGATTACAAACAGAATATTATTGACTGATGACAGCCTTGCGGGGAACCGGCTGCAGGATTTTAGCCCGGCATTTTCGGGAAAAATTGGCTGAAAAACCTGTTTGTATTGTGAACTTTGTGAAATTTTCTTCAGAGACTTGTTGTCTTATAAGTAGACTTGTGGTAAAATACAACAAGTATTGACCGGATGTTTTGTTTTAAAAAGGTTTTATTTGAAAAATATAGATACCGTATTTAGGAGGATCGCAATGAATTTTGGATTTACGGAAGAACAGCTCGAATTGCAGGAAATGGTGCGCGAGTTTGTTGAAAAGGAAATTACCCCTATTGCAGGTGAGATGGACGCGGAAAATGCAACCCGTCCGGAACTGTTTAAAATGGCTGCTGATATGGGGCTGCTGAATGTAATTGTTCCTGAAGAATACGGTGGATTGGGCCTGGACAGTGTTACGGTTGCCATGATGTATGAAGAACTGGGCAAAGGCTGTGCCGGCGTGGCCACTTCCATGGCTGCCAACGCTTTGGCTACGGCTCCGGTTCTGATTGCCGGTACGGACGAACAGAAACGCATGTGGTGTGATATCCTGAACGAAGGCGGCCTGGCTGCCTTTGCGCTGACGGAACCCGGCGCCGGTTCGGATGCCGGCGGTGTTTCTACCCGCGCTGTCCATGATAAGGAAAAGAAAACCTACACACTGAACGGGACGAAAGCCTTTATTACCAACGGCGGTATTGCGGACATTTACCTGATTTTTGCCAATACCCGTAAGGATGGCGGCATCCGCGGTCTGACCGCGTTTATCGTTCCGAAGGGAACCCCCGGCTTCAAGGTTGGCCGTAAAGAAGATAAGATGGGCATCCGTCCTTCCAATACCTGTGAACTGATTCTGGATAACGTGGTGATTCCGGAAAGCAACCGTGTCGGCCGTGAAGGCCAGGGTTTCCGCATCGCCATGCAGACACTGGATTCCGCCCGTCCGTTTGTGGGCGCGGTTTCCGTAGGTCTGGCCCAGGCGGCCCTGGATGTGGCGGTTGCGTATGCGAAAGAACGGAAACAGTTCGGCCAGCCCATCGCTTCCTTTGAAATGGTGCAGGAAATGGTGGCGGACATGGCCATGAAAGTTGACGCGGCCCGCCTGCTGGTGTACCGTGCCTGCGCGATGCGTGACGAAGGCGTTGTGTTTACCAAAGAAGCTGCCATGGCGAAGTGCTTTGCAGCGGATACTGCCATGGAAGTTACGACCAACGCGGTGCAGATTATGGGCGGTTACGGCTATTCCAAAGAAAATCCGGCTGAAAAACGTATGCGTGATGCCAAGATCATGCAGATTTATGAAGGCACCAACCAGATCCAGCGTCTGGTTATTGCCAATAAGGTTATGTATTAATGATGTGCTGCTGCCCCGTTGCCTGCTGACAGGCAGCGGGGTTTTTGTTATAATAGTACTGTATATGGGTTTGCTGCAGAAAATTGTTGGCAGTAATTTCTGAACAGACTTCCTGGGAGCGGTTATGATTTTATTATGGGTATCGCTGTTGGTGGTGTTCCTGGACCGAATCACCAAGATGGCGGTGGTTTCAAAAATGACGGAAGGGGACAGCATTCCGGTTTTTGAAAATATTTTTCATATAACGTATGTTTTGAATCCGGGGGCAGCGTTTGGCATGCTGCCGCATAACAGGATGTTTTTCCTGGCAATCGGTGTGGCAGCTGTAATCGCAATCTGGTGGATGCGGAAGGATATTTTGGCGGAAGGCTGGCGGACGCGGATCGGGACGGCGCTGTTTCTGGGAGGTACCCTGGGAAATCTGTGGGACAGGGTTCAGACCGGACTGGTCATCGACTTTTTTGATTTTCGTATCTGGCCGGTGTTTAATGTTGCGGATATCGCCATATGCGTAGGGGTAGGACTGATTTTATGGGGCATGCTACAGAACGGATTTCTGGAAAATTGAATGAAACAGAGGTTCCGGCTGCTGCCATTGTCTGGAATGATACCGGAGAGGAACCGGACTTTGCAGCGCAGGACATGGAAGAAGATATACGTACGGTGACGGCGGATACCGCCGATTCCGGGAAACGGGCTGATGTATTTTTTGCGGATATGCTGGAGAGCACCCGTTCCCATGTCCAGATTTTGTTGAACGAAGGACGCGTCTGTAAAGGAAGCAAACTGATCAAGCCGAATTATAAAGTTAAAGCGGGAGATGTATTTCAGGTCGTATTGCCCAGGCCGGTTCCTCTGGAAGCGGAGCCGGAAAACATTCCGCTGGATATCATCTATGAAGATGAAGATGTGATCGTGCTCAATAAACCCCGGGGCATGGTGGTGCATCCGGCGCCGGGGCATAATACGGGCACGCTGGTCAATGCGCTGCTGTTTCACTGTAAGAACCTGTCGGGCATCAACGGGGTGATCCGCCCCGGTATCGTGCACCGGCTGGATAAGGATACCAGCGGCATCATGATCGTTGCCAAAAATGACGAAGCCCATGTTTCCCTGTCCAAGCAGATTCAGGATAAAACGGCAAGGCGGACCTATCTGTGCATTGTCCGCGGCAATGTAAAAGCGGACAGGGGGTTGATTGAAACCCGGATGGACAGGGATAAAAATGACCGGAAGCGGATGGCGGTGGTTACAGAAGGCGGTCGTGAGGCTATTACAGGATATGAAGTGCTGGAACGGTTTGGCCGTTTTACGGTGGTCCGGTGCAGTTTAAAGACAGGGCGTACCCATCAGATCCGCCTGCATATGGAATACCTGGGCTATCCGCTGGTAGGGGATCCCAAATATTCTCCCATGAAAACGCCGTTTTCCATAAAGGGGCAGGCCCTGCATTCCCAGACACTGGATTTTATTCATCCGCGGACAGGGAAACCGATGCATTTTGAAGCGCCTTTACCGGAAGATATGCAGAAAATCATGACCCGTCTGCACAACGGGCAGTTTTGACCGGCAGGTGCGTATGGCCCTTGGTCATCGCACAAACTCATTGAATCAGCGTCTCTTTAAAAAAATTTACAGCAATTTTGCAGAAAATGACTATGAAAAGACAAAAATTTAGTTTAATATAAATACGAGGTGGAAACGATGAAGAATATTATTAAAAAAACTTCGATTATGGATGCAGACGGCATCCGTCGCGCGTTGATCCGTATCGCCCATGAAATTACGGAAAAGAACAGGGGTGTGGAAAATGTGGCCCTGGTGGGCATCCGTACCCGGGGCGTTCCCCTGGCCGCAAGGATTGCGGAGGAGATTCGGAAAATTGAAAATGTTGAGGTTCCTGTAGGCTCCCTTGATATCACGCTGTATCGGGATGACCTGACCACCATGGGATATAACCCGGTGATCCACGGAACGGAAATCGATTTTGATATTACCGGGAAACATATTGTCCTGGTGGACGACGTGCTGTATACCGGACGCACGATCCGTGCCGCGCTGGATGCCATTATTGACATGGGACGGCCGAATTCGATCCAGCTGGCTGTCCTCATTGACCGCGGACACCGGGAACTGCCGATCCGCGCTGATTATGCAGGAAAAAATGTTCCGACTTCCCGTCGTGAGACCATTGAAGTGGCGCTGCAGGAAGAAGGAAAAGAGGATGAAGTGATTTTGGGAGAAATTGCGGAATAAATCAATTTATATTCCGTTTATGTTGTAAAAAGATGCAGCGTTTATGTTATAATGTATGTTAAAGATAATAGTAACTAAGCAACTGTGTATCAACAACGTTTTAACGAGTTTAATGATTTGGGAGGTTTTCTCATGAAAAAAGTTTCTTTGCTGCTGGTTAGTTTATTGACGGTCTTTGTGACCTCGCTGTCTATGGTCGCTTTTGCTGCGCCCAGCGATGAAAATCCGTATAAAAACCATTATACGAAAGAGGCCCAGGCGATTCGCAAGCAGGGTACGGCCAAAATTGTTTTTCAGTTTATGACACGGGACAATGTGCCCATGCCGGGCGTCATCATGCTGTATAATACCACAAAAGAAAAAGGCCAGGAAGCGGTTGCCGATGAAAAAGGCATGATCCAGTTTGATGTGAAAACTTCCGAACTGTATTATGTCCATCACGTAATTTATAACAGAAATATATTACCGATCCAGGGCGGCGCCATGGTCAACAATATTGACAAGCTGGATATCCGCAAGGGCACCGTTTTGTGGAACGTAATTGTAAAATACGGCGAACAGGCTTTTATGAGCTACCGTGGAAACTGATATACGAATCGGACGAGGATAGAAACAATAAGAGCCGGGCATGGCTGCCCGGCTCTGTTGTCTTATATGCGGGAATGTAAAAAATAAAATCACAGTGATTTCGGTTTCATCAGCAATTTGCCGAACCGTTTGGTCATATTACGCATCTGGGTGATTTTGCGGGATTTGTTTCGGTGCCGCGGTTTCATATCGGCTTTTTTGCCGAAGTCTCCCCGGTCTACATAGGTCAGTTTCATTTTATCGGGTGCAAGGAAACTGCAAAGCTCCCGAACCATCTTTTCCGGATCGGCCTCTTCATTGCAGGAAAAACCGTCGATGGCCACAAACCCTTTTTCGTAATTAACATGTAAGATAATATGACCGGCTTTGCAAATGCTGTAAATACCGTACTCGGTTTCGTTTTCCTGTTCTGTGCGTATGCTTTGCACCTGCATATGATTTTCTTTTGCACGTTCTTCCAGAACGTGTGTTAACGCTTCCTGAGCCAGTGAATCTTCCGCGCAGCCGTAGAGGTCTGCGGCAACCAATAATCCTGTTTTCAAAATATGATCTCCTTTTTAAAACTGTCGGCAGGGATCGCCTGCCCGTTCTATGTTTATTACTTTTGAAATATTTTACGTGTGCATTCATTATAACAGAGGCCGTCACAGTTGTCAAAAGCAGGACTACAGGTAAAGCCGGAGAGCAGAGATTGTGTTATAATAGAACAAAACAAAGAATTAAGGAAACGCTGATTAATGCAGAGGTATTGCATGGATATAATTGAAGGAACTGTGGAATCGATAGTATTCCAAAGCGATAATAAACAATTTTGCGTCTTTCGGATCCGGAGCGCTGCCCTGGGGATGGTAACGGCAGTCTACAGGGGACCGGCCCCTTTTATGGGGGAAACGGTGCAGGCTTCCGGCAGCTGGACACAACACGCGCGTTTCGGCCGCCAGTTTACGCTGGCCGGCTACCGGTCGGTTAAGCCGGGTTCGGCGGAGGGCGTGGAACGTTTTTTGGCCAGCGGAGCCGTCAAGGGGATAGGCAAAGCGATGGCGTCCCGTATCGTGGAACATTTTGGCAGGGATACGCTGGAAATATTGGGAAAGTCGCCGGAACGTCTGGCGGAGGTTTCCGGCATCGGAACCAAAAAAGCAAAAAGCATCGGAGAGGCCTATCATGCCATTTCTGATTTACGGGAGCTTATGCTTTTTCTGGAAGAAAACGGGGTAAGCGGCCATTATGCCGCTAAGCTGCAGCTGGCCTATGGTGACACGGCGATCACCCGGATCAAAGCGGATCCGTATCGCCTGATCATGGACATTGACGGAATCGGGTTTAAAACAGCGGACCGGATCGGTCTGTCGCTGGGGTTTGAACCATCCTCGGAAGAACGGGTCCGTGCAGGCATCGGTTATGCGCTGACGCAGGCGGCTTCCGGCGGGCATACCTGTGTACCGGAAGAGGAGCTGCTGCGGTATACAGGGCAGATTTTGCAGGTTGAGTATGCGGATGTGGAAACGGTTTTTCAAACCATGATTGCCAATGATCTCCTTCGGACGGAAGACTGGGGCGGGCACCGTTTCATCTATCCGGAATACCTGTATCGGTCTGAAACCGGAACCGCCCGTATGCTTCTGGCCTTACGCGATCATCCGGACAGCCTGGGAAGAGTAAATGTTGAAAAAGTAATCGCGGAATGGGAAGAAGAAGCCGGGATTGAACTGGCGGATGCCCAGAAGGAGGCCATCCGTTCTTCATTAAAATACGGTGTCTTTGCCCTGACGGGAGGACCCGGCACCGGCAAGACCACGATTATCAAAGGCATTCTTTCTGTATTGAAGCGGGCAGGCTGCACCGTTTTACTGGCAGCGCCTACCGGAAGGGCTGCCCGGCGGCTGGAAATGGCTGCGGGGGACAAGGCCCAGACCGTACACCGTTTGCTGGAATATACAGTGACGGGAGAGTTTGGTAAGAACGCGGATGAACTGCTGGAAGCCCAGGCTGTGATTGTGGATGAGGCCTCCATGCTGGATATTACGCTGCTATATCATTTGCTGGAAGCACTGCCTCTGGGCTGCCGCCTGATCCTGGTGGGCGATGTGGATCAGCTGCCGTCCGTGGGGCCCGGATCCGTGCTGAAGGATATCATCCAATGCGGTAAGATGCCGGTGGTCCGTCTGCATGAGGTGTTCCGGCAGGCGGAAATCAGTCCGATTGTGCGGAACGCGCACCGCATCAACCGCGGTATGCTGCCGGAGTGTGTGCCGGAAAGCGATTTTTCCATGACAGAGTTTGCGGATGAGGAACTGGCTGCGGATTATATAACAAATCTGTATGCCGGGGAAGCGGAAGCCGAAGGGTGGCAGTCTTTACAGATTTTGTCTCCCATGCATAAAGGCCCCTGCGGCGTGCAGAATCTGAACCGGCTACTCCAGGCCCGTGTCAATCCCCCATCTCCCGCGAAAGAGGAGATACAGCAGCCCGGCGGTACGGTTCTCCGTCTGGGAGATAAGGTGATGCAGATCCGTAATAATTATGAAAAGGACGTGTATAACGGGGATATCGGCCAGATTGTAACGATTGCGGGGAAAATGGTGAGAGTCTGCTATCCGGACCGTGCGGACGGCGAAAATGTGACCTATGAGGAAGGCGAAACGGACGAACTGCAGCTGGCGTATGCCATGAGCGTGCATAAATCCCAGGGAAGCGAATATTCCCGCGTTGTGCTGGCCCTGGTGACCGGGCATTATATCATGCTGCAGCGGAACCTGTTGTATACGGCCGTGACGCGGGCCAGGGAAAAAGTGGAGCTGGTAGGGACAAAAGCAGCGCTGCAGACGGCGGTTGCCAACGACCGTACCCGCCGCCGGTATTCCCTGTTAAAGGAACGGCTGCAGGAGACCGGTGATTTGTAGAATTCCGTTTCCGTTTTATGTGAAGAGACAGAAGATGCCCGGCCGGCGATATCCATGTGGTGTGTGGTCAACGGTCGGAGTGTGTGATGCGAGGCTGACGGCCGAAGTGTGCGTTTGTCGGAAGGAGGGAGAGCAGACTGTTTTTACAGTTACTGAAAGAATTTGTGTTCCCGCGCTGCTGTGAGGGCTGCGGAGTGGAAATCGAAGCGGGCTTCCTGTGCCGTGACTGCAGGCAGGGACTGTTGCAGTTGAAAGCATTTCCAACCATAGACGCGGTGGACGGCGGACTATTCTTTTTTGCCTATGAAAACCGGATAAAGGAAGCGATTCACAGAATTAAATTTGGCAGGGAAAAAGATGTAACGGTTTTGTTATCGGAAGAAACGGAGATTTTACTGGCGGAACCTGAGATACATGCCGCGATTACTAAATTTTTTGCCAATGCAGGAATGTTTCGCACTTGTGCAGAAAATACTAGTACAGATAAAACATCATGGCGGGCAGTTGACCGGAATGCTGTCCGCGTTGCCGAAAAGGATATATGGTTGTGGAGCGGGATACCGACAGACCCGGGCCGGTTGCGGCAGCGGGGTTTTGATATCCCGTCGGTGCTGTTTTCCCAAAGAGCAAAGGAATTTGGAGGAAGATGGGCGCCGCTTTTATGCCGTACCCGGAAAACGTTGCCGATGTTCGGCCTGTCTCCGGAAGAACGAAGACGGAACCTGCAGGATTGTTTTGCGGTGACAGGGAATGTCCGTGGTAAATCTGTCATGCTGGTGGATGACATCTTTACGACGGGCGCCACGTTTTCCGCGGCGGCAGCTGTATTGAAAGAAGCAGGCGCGGTGACGGTGACCGGCCTTGCGTTTTGCGGTTCGATTGAAAATCTACGCTAATATTTTATTACATCTAAAACTTGTATAAATTGTGTTTGTACGGCATAGAATGGAAGCACCGAAGAATTAAGATTTAGATGTTACAAACTACTAAATTAAATATTTAAAACGTATTGGAGGGAGAGAGGATGAAGTTGACTGGCTGTGTCGGAATCAGGGAAGGATTCCAGTTTCAGTATCAGAACCTGGTCGGAGAGGGCCGGGTTACGGAAGAGGCGCTGCAGGCTCTGAAGCCTGCCATGGAGCAGGCCGTAAAAGCGGTGCGGGCCATTCGCAGCGAAGGATTTTCCAAAGCACATCTGTCCAAGGATGGGACGCCGGAACATGTTTATTTTCCCCGTCAGGCTTATCTTGCAGAAGGAAATCCCAATGACGAAGCCTCGGTAAAGCGTCTGGAGGCATTGGGTGCGTCGTGGAAAGATACCGTAGATGCGGCGGTGTTTATCGGCATCGGCGGGTCGTATTTAGGGGACAAGGTGATTTTTGATCTGGCGGCCAAACCCTATTGGAACCAGCTGCCGAAAAAAGAACGCAACGGATATCCGCAGATATATTTTGCAGGCAATAATGTGGACGGCGTGGCCCTGCAGGGCCTGATGCGCCAGCTGACCCTGCAGGCGCAGCATGTGAAGCATCCGCTGCACATCCAGCTGGTACCGATTTCCAAATCGGGTACCACCATGGAACCGCTGACCAGTTTCGCTGCGTTGCTGAACTATATGAAAGCACATCCGGAATGGTTTACCGTTGATGTGACGGCTGTTACCGGTCTGGATGCAAAAGAGTCCCTGCTGTACCGGCTGGCACAGGAAAATAACTGGCCGGCGTACAGTATTCCGGAAGGAATCGGCGGGCGCTTCTGTATTTTAAGCAATCCGGGCCTCTTAATGTGCGCTGCATTGGGCTACGATATCCGGGCTTTACTGGATGGCGCCCGGGAAATGTCCGAGCTTTGTCTTGCCACCGAAGGTACGGATAATCCTGCTTTGCTGAATGCTTCTCTGAAATATCTGGCAGCAGAAAAACTGGGAGCGGATATTGAAGTGCTGATGGGCTACGGCGATACCCTGCAATGCCTGGGCGCATGGTATGTGCAGCTGCTGGCAGAGTCTCTGGGCAAACGCATGGACCGGAACGGCAAAACCGCTTTCTATGGTAGGACACCCGTGGTAGCCGTCGGCACCACTGATATGCATTCCATGACCCAGCAGCATCAGGACGGAAAACGCAATAAAGTGATCCAGTTCCTGGAAGTTGCCAAACCGGCGGAAACGATTGTGGTAAATAATCCGTTCCCAAAAGAAAAGGCCTTTGCTTTATACGCAGGCAAGGAAATGAATGTACTGCTGCAGGCCGCCCTGAAAGCCAATGAAACGGCTCTGACGGAAGACGGCAGGCTGAATGCCCGGTATATTCTGCCGGAACTGGCGCCGCGTTACGTCGGACAGCTGCTGATGTTCCTGATGTACAGCATTGCGTACGAAGGGGAACTGGCAGACGTGGACGCGTATGACCAGCCCGGCGTGGAAGCCTATAAACGCATTATGAAAGCGGAACTGGCAAAAGCGTAAAATAAAGGACAAAGTACAAAGAACTTAATGTACAAGCTTTGTTGAAAAAATAAGTTGAAATAATAAATTAAAAATCAGCAGCGGGAAAGACTTTGCAAAACCGTGCCCGTTTGCTATTTCATGGACTCATTCGCCTGTGGCTTTGAAACTCGGGGCTTCGCCCCTCAGACAGTCTCGCCACGGCCGGCTCATTTCGTCTCATGAAATTACGCAAACGCTCCCGATGTTTTGCGAAGTTCTTCCCCGCTGCTGCTTTTATATTTGCTATTTCTGTAACATTTAATATAGTTTTGGGAAGAGTTTGTGAAATTATATTACTGGCTCTTGCGTAAAGTCAAAAAGTCAAATATAATAACCATATAACACGCTACGGTCAATTTGGCAATAATATTTTAATATTTGGATGGAAAAGATATCTTTTTTGATTCCTGTGTCAGAACGGAAGCAGACAGTAAGAACAGAAAGCAGGTAGAATTATGAAAAACATGGCAGACGCAATAGAAAGCTTTATTGTAGGACAGTTACTGGCAGCGAGAAAGAATACGGTACTGGTGCAGCGCAACGAACTGGCGGACCGGTTATCCTGTGCGCCGTCCCAGATCAGCTATGTATTGAGCACCCGCTTTACCCCGGAAAAGGGGTATCTGGTGGAATCCCGCCGGGGCAGCGGGGGATTTATCCGTATCGTCAGGATATTGCCTGTGGAAGAACAGCAGGAAGAACCGACTGTAGATGAGATCCTGCATTACTGGCATGAAAACCGTATGCTGACCGACAGGGAATTTGAACTGCTGCATTACCTGATGGGCATTATGGATATCCCGGAAAGGGAAAAACGACAGATTCTCCGTCAGGTAGTAAAACGCATGGTAGACGCCAGCTGATTGAACTATAAAGGAGACGAAGTAACCAGTGTTTCCTTAAAGAAAGAACAGGGAGTTTTGGGCCGGCAACAGGTTATTTCCGGCAGGGAGGATACAATGTTATGTGAACGTTGCGGCAAACGGGAAGCCACAGTAAATGTGGTTTGTGTTATCAACGATACCCGGGTCAGCAAATGGCTTTGCGAGTCCTGCGCCAAAGAGTTCGCGGCGGAAGGCGTGATGGCCGGACAAAAAGGGGAAAATGCCCGTAACATATTAGAAGAGTTTTTTAAACCGCTGCGCAGGCTGGCGGAAAAGAATTACCACGCAGAACAGAACCAGAAGGATCATTTTTATACAGATCTGGCAGAAAAGATTCTGGCTGCCGCGCGCCGGACAGCTGTCCAGCGCCAGCAGGAAGAAATTGGTACAGAACATATTTTGTGGGCGATGCTGCAGGAGCCGGAGAGCCAGGCAGCACATCTGCTGCTGCGGTGCGGCGTGGATAAATACACCCTGTTAGGGGAACTGGAAACCTGGATGGGAAAAACCGTGGAAGGCGCTAACCCGGCTTCCTATACAAAAGAAGCGTCTGCGGCCCTGCATTATGCGAAATCCTTTTCGGATGCGGACGGTCTGTACCTGATCAGTTCCGGGCATATCCTGCTGGGACTGCTGGCAGAAGATGGCTGCGTCGCTTCCCGGGTCCTGGCGCGTTTTACAATCGATATGAACCGGGTGCAGGTCATGATGCACGAAGAATTTATCCAGACACATGCCCTGCCTGAAAAAAACAAATTTAAATCCCAGGCAAAAAAAGAAAAAGCGGAAGCGGAGCTGCAGAAAGCTTTGAAACTGCTGAACGGATTTGGGCGGAATCTGAATGAACTGGCTGCCCAGGATAAACTGGACCCGATGCTGGGCCGGGAAAAGGAATTGGAACATGTGATGCGGATCCTTTGTCGGCGTACGAAGAACAATCCGGTCCTGATCGGTGAGTCCGGCGTGGGGAAAACAGCCATTGCAGAAGGTTTGGCTCAGCGGATCGCAAACGGGGAAGTCCCTGCGTTTCTGTCAGACAAGATCATTTTTTCCCTGGAACTGGGCTATGTGGTTGCAGGAGCCAAGTATCGGGGCGAACTGGAAGAACGTCTGCGGAATATTATTGAAGCTGTCAAGCATTGCCCCAGAATCATTCTGTTTATGGATGAGCTGCAGATGCTGATGAACGGCGGCGACGGTACCATGAATATCGCAAATATTATCAAACCGGCGCTGGCCAGAGGGGAACTTCACGTAATCGGAGCCACCACGCTGGAAGATTACCGTAAAAGCGTGGAAAAAGATGCGGCGCTGGAGCGGCGGTTCCAGCCGGTCCGTGTGGACGCGCCGGATACAGAGGCGGCCCTGAAAATTTTGAAACGATTGAGCGGACGTTATGAAAGGTACCATCATGTACAGGTAACGGAAGAAGCGCTGGAAGCGGCGGTCAAGTTATCGGACCGTTATCTTACAGACCGGAACCTGCCGGATAAGGCAATTGATATCCTGGACGAAGCCTGTGCTTCTGTCAGGCTGCACAGCAGTAAGGATTACTCGGGACAGATGGGGGATCCGGTAGTAGATGCTGACACGGTTCGCCATATTATTTCCCAGTGGACCAACATTCCGCTGACCCGGCTGAATGCAGCGGAATCCAGCAGTCTGCTGCAGCTGGAGAATGCTCTGCACGAACGTATCGTGGGGCAGAATGCGGCGGTAAAGGGTGTGGCCCAGGCGGTACGGCGTGCCCGGGCCGGACTGAAAGACCCCCGCAGGCCGGTAGGCTCTTTCCTGTTCCTGGGACCTACCGGTGTAGGCAAAACCGAACTGGCCAAAGCGCTGGCAGAAAATCTGTTCGGGGACGAGAGAGCTTTGCTGCGCTTTGATATGAGCGAATATATGGAAAAGCATACGGCTTCCCGTCTGATTGGCGCGCCTCCCGGTTATGTGGGGTACGAGGAAGGCGGTCGCCTGACTTCCGCGGTGAAACGGCGTCCCTATTCTATTATTCTGCTGGATGAAATTGAAAAAGCCCATCCTGATATTTTCAACCTGCTGCTGCAGATCATGGAAGACGGACGGCTGACTGACGGGCAGGGCGTGACGGTGGATTTCCGGAACTGTGTCATTCTGATGACCAGCAATGCCTGCGCCGAAATGATGAGCGACCGGCGGAGTCTTGGCTTTGCGGCGGATGCAGATACCGCTGTGGCAAACCAGAAACAGAATATTCTGCAGGGGATCAAAGATATTTTCCGTCCGGAATTTTTGAACCGGCTGGATGAGATCATAGTATTTGATCCGCTGGGTAAAAAAGAGCTGGCGCAGATCGTGGATAAAATGCTGGAGGAATTGCAGAAGCGGCTGCAGGATACGGGCATGAGCCTGCGCATGACGGCGGCTGCCAGAGATAAACTGCTGCAGACGGGAATGGACGTCCGGTATGGGGCCCGTCCGTTGCGGCGCGCTTTGCAAAAGGAAATTGAGGATAAGCTGGCAGACCTGTACCTGGAAGGGACCTTTTCCGCAGGGGATCATATTCTGATCGACGTATTGAGCGGAGATTTCAGTTTTTCCCGTCTGAAGGAGGCCGATACGGAAAACATGGTACCGGTGCAAGAGGAACAGAATTATGGCTAAAGCAAAAGCGAAAGTAAGCTATGTCTGCCAGAATTGCGGGTATGTGACAGCTTCCTGGCTGGGTAAATGCCCGGAATGCGGAACCTGGAATTCTTTCGCCGAACAGTTTGAAACCAAGGTGAAAGAACAGGGGTATGTCCATTTTAATGAAAGCAGTAAACCTAAGACGGTTAGCAGTGTGGCAGCAAAACCGGTGCGCCGTATGGAAACCGGGATCCATGAATTTGACAGGGTGCTGGGCGGGGGAATTGTTCCCGGCAGTCTGGTTTTGCTGAGCGGAGACCCCGGGATCGGGAAATCAACGATTCTTTTGGACGCGGCGATGCGTTTCAGTCAGAAGCAGATAAAAGTCTTATATGTATCGGGAGAAGAATCGGAAGAACAGACCGCCATGCGGGCCAACCGTCTGGGAAGCTGCACGAATTCACTGTTGATCATGACCGCGTCGGAAATCGGTAATATTTTGTTGCAGGCTGAGCATGAAAAGCCGGGTTTGCTTGTGATCGATTCCATTCAGACGATGTATACCGGTGATCTGGAAACGGCGGCCGGCAGCGTGGGGCAGGTCCGTGAGTGTACGGCCCGGCTGCTGAAATATGCCAAAACTTCCGGAACGGCGGTGCTGATCATCGGACACATGACAAAAGACGGAAATATTGCCGGTCCCCGCTTGTTGGAACATATGGTGGATGTGGTGTTGCAGTTTGAAGGCGACCGCAGTTATGCGTACCGTGTGCTGCGCGCACTGAAAAACCGGTTTGGTTCCACGGAAGAGTGCGGTATTTTTTCCATGGAGCAGGGCGGTCTGACAGAAGTTCCCAATCCGGCAGGGCTGTTTCTGGAATCGAGGGAACAGGAAGTGTCCGGCGCAGTGATTGGAGGCTGTCTGGAAGGAAACCGTCCTGTCATGGTTGAATTTCAGGCATTGGCTGCCCGCACTCCGTACGGTATGCCCCGCAGGACGGCTGTGGGATTTGACTATAACCGGGTCAATATGCTGATAGCCGTATTGGAACGGAGAATGGGCCTTGATTTTGGAACCTACGACGCCTATGTCAATGTGGTAGGCGGTATCAGGGTCAATGAACCGGCTGCCGATCTGCCTGTACTGATGGCGCTGTTTTCCAGTTACCGGAACCGCGCGGTTGCTGCCGGAACCATGATTTTCGGAGAAGTGGGCCTTACGGGTGAAGTGCGGCGCGTACCGGCCATGGAACGCCGCATCATGGATGCAGGCAAGCTGGGCTTTGAACGGTTTGTAGTGCCTGATGCCAAACTGCGTCTGCCGGCAGATTTTAAAGGAAAGGTTATCAGGGTAAAAACGGTGGAAGAGGCGATCCATGCAGTGTTTGGATAATTTTTAGTCGATCAGAGAAAATATAGTTGACAGCATACATACACTGTTGTATAATAAAAAACTTTGACGGCTGTTAAAAATCATGCTATAATATGTATGTATTCAATATGCTTTGCTATGGTAAAGTATTTATAGCATTTTCCGGTGTTCTGTGTGGAGGTTGCCAATGTTCGCAGTTGGTGACAAGGTAGTATATCCGATGCATGGCGCAGGGCAGATAGAGGCCATTGAAGAGCGGGTGTACGATGAACAGCTAACTCAATATGTAGTTCTTTCCATGTTTTTAGGCAATATGAAAGTGCGTATTCCGGTATGCAATCTGGAAAAGGTTGGGTTACGTCCGATTATTCCTCAAAAAAAGATGAAAGAAATCAAAAAGGTGCTGGCGACAGAAGTGGTCAACAATCTGAAAAGTATTACCTGGAACCGCCGCTTTACCATTTATATTGATAAAATGAAAAGCGGAGATGTCCTGGACCTGGCGGAAGTGATCAGTATTCTGGCCAGGCAGGATAAGCAGAAACGTCTTTCCACGGGGGAACGGCGGCTGTTGGGAAACGCGAGACAGATCCTTGCCAGTGAAATTATGATTGTAAAAAACAGCAGTATTGAATCGGCTGAAAAATGGATTGATAATTCGTTAAACATAGCCTGACTGATTTTCATTAAGATGGAAATGTTGTATGGTTGGTCGACAGCAGTGCCAGAATTTATGTTCTGGCATTTATTTTTTTTGCGAAAAACTTCTTTTGACACTGTTATAAAATCTAAATCTGTAGTAAAATATAAAAATAAGTATGATGGATAAGTGTTATCTTTTGATTGCTTATGAATCTTGAAGAAAGGAGGAAATCCATGTTACGAAGAATACTCACTGCAGCGATAGCCGTTGTTTTAACTGTAACCGGACTTATACTGATGGAACAGCTGCTTCCTCAAATTTCATATTTTCTCGGCTATAATATTCATTCCAAAGGACTGTTGGGATATTCTTACATTCACTGGCTGTTTGCCATCGTAAGCGTATTGTTTTTCAGCTGGGTAGGCTGGGTCATTACGCCCTTTCTGATTAAATTTCTGCTTAAATATTCGGAACTGGTTGCTTCCGTTCTGGCCAAAGCGCCTTCTGCTGATATTATTGTTTCGCTGATTGGCGTACTGGTGGGCCTGATTTTGGCCAATCTGATCGGAGCCCCGTTTTCGCGCCTGCCGATTGTCGGCTCCTATATTCCGATCATTTTAAGTATCGTTCTGGCTTTAACAGGCGCCAAAGTCGCTTCTCACAAAAGCAAAGATATTCTGGGCCTGTTTTACCGTTCCCGGCCGCCGGGAGAGTTATCGCCTGCCAGGCCGGACGATATGGCGCAGGATCTGCAGGAAGAAGTTGTGGTCGACGCGGCTTCCATGCCGGCGGAACTGGCGGCATTCAATAAGCTCCTTGATACCAGTGTGATCATAGACGGGCGCATTGCAGATATCCTGAAAACCGGTTTTTTGGAAGGCAATCTTGTGATTCCCCATTTTGTGCTGGACGAGTTGCAGCGCCTTTCCGATTCTTCGGATAACCTGAAACGGGCTAAAGGCCGCAGGGGATTGGATTTTATTCATGAACTGCAGGAAATGTTTCATCATGTTGTCATCGTGCAGGATCCGGAACACGATATGATCCAGGATGTGGACAGCAAACTGGTCGCCCTTGCGAAGGATACAAATTCTATCATCGTTACCAATGATTTTAATCTGAATAAGGTGGCATCCATTCAGGGAATCCGGGTGTTAAATATTAACGATCTGGCCAATGCAGTGAAACCGGTAGTGATTCCCGGGGAAGAAATGACGGCGTATCTGCTTCGGGAAGGCAAGGAAAGCGGACAGGCTATTGCGTATCTGCAGGACGGCACGATGATTGTTGTAGAGGGCGGACGCAAATATATCGGCAACAAGATTCGTATCGCGGTTACTTCTGTGCTGCAGACATCAGCCGGCCGCATGATATTTGCCAAAGTTCCCAAAAATCACGATGTCCGTGATATGTTGGCCGGGGCGGAGGGAAAATGAAAGAGTTGCTGACCGTAATCGTTCCGGCAGCCGGTGCAGGCAGACGCATGGGACTTGGTAAAAATAAGGCGTTTGTTACCGTTGGCGGAATGCCGTTGCTGGTTTTATGCCTTAAAATGCTGGCAGAGACCCGGATGGTGCGACGTATTATTGTGGTTGTGAGGAACTGGGAGATAGCGGAAACAGAAAAGATGCTGCAGAAATATCAGCCCCGCTGTTTTCCCGGTATAGACTGGCAGGTAACGGCAGGAGGAAAAGAACGGCAGGATTCTGTCGCCAATGGTCTGGCGCTGATAACCGATGAAAGCGGTTATGTGGCAGTGCATGACGGAGCCCGGCCTTTTGCGGGCACGGATGTTTTCTCCCGCACGTTTGCAAAAGCAAAGGAATGTGGCGCTGCCATTGCGGCAGTTCCTTTGAAAGATACCGTGAAAATTGTGGATACCCACGGCTTTGTTGTATCCACACCGGACAGGTCCACTTTATGCGCTGTGCAGACGCCGCAGATTTTTGAGATTCATGTGTTGCGCAAAGGATATGAGTTTTTAAAAGAGCATCCGTTTGCGGTAACAGATGATGCTTCTCTTGTGGAGGCATCGGGGCATCCGGTGGCTGTGGCGGAAGGTTCTTATGAAAATATTAAGGTAACGACGCCGGAAGATATCCTGTTGGCTGAAAAGATATTGGAAAAGAAAGGCATTTCCGGATAACATTCGGTGTATGTTGTTGTGTAAGTTATTAGCGGTCTGATTGTTTCATCACTGTTTTTGCCGTCGGACGATGGCGGAATGGAGTGTTCGATTATGCAGTTCAGGGTAGGAACCGGTTTTGATGTACATGCTCTTGTAGAAAACCGGTCTTTGATTCTGGCAGGTGTGCAGATCCCTTACGAAAAAGGGCTGCTGGGGCACAGCGATGCGGATGTGGCGCTGCATGCATTGATGGACGCATTGCTGGGAGCTGCCGGCATGGGCGACATAGGGAAGCATTTCCCCGATACCGATGCCAGATTTGAAGGCGCCGACAGCCGCCGTCTTCTGCGTTTTGTTGTGGAAATGTTGCAGAAAGAGGGCTGGCAGGTTAATAATGTGGACGTGACCATTATTGCGCAGCGACCCAAATTGGCGCCGTTTATTGCAACCATGCGGGAACGGGTCGCCGGCGATTTGGGCGTCGGAGAAGATGCAGTCAATATTAAAGCGACGACTACGGAAAAACTTGGTTTTACCGGAAGGGGCGAAGGCATCGCTGCGGAAGCGGTGGCCAGTATTATAAAAGCCTGAGGCTTGCGTGACTGTAAGAGTGTGTTGTATGTCGGCCATGGTATTTTGCTTCGGGCTGTCCGTATAAAGTTTATAATTAATCATTATAGAGTAAGAGTTTGAATATCATTTTTGGAGGGATTTTCAATGTCACAGGAAATTCGTGTACGCTTTGCACCAAGCCCTACAGGGCCGTTTCATATCGGAGGAGCCCGGAGCGCTTTGTTTAACTGGCTGCTGGCCAGAAAACTGGGCGGTAAGATGGTGCTCCGTATTGAAGATACGGATCGGAAACGTTCTACGCCGGAATCGGAAGAAAATATTAAAAATTCGTTACGATGGCTGGGCATGGACTGGGACGAAGGCGTTGATGTAGGAGGTCCGTACGGTCCGTACCGCCAGATGGAGCGGCTGGATATCTATAAGAAATATACAGACCAGCTGCTGGCAGAGGGAAAAGCGTATTACTGCTACTGTACGCCGGAAGAGCTGGAGGAAGAACGGCAGGGTCTTCTGAAAGAAGGAAAAATGCCCCGCTATATGGGAAAATGCAGGGAACTGACGCCGGAACAGATTGCAAAATATGAAGCGGAAGGCCGCAAGCCTTGACGTGGAATTTGATTCCAATGGGATCGGGGATTTTGTCATTGTCAAATCTGACGGAATTCCTACCTATAATTATGCGGTGGTCATTGACGACAGCCTCATGCATGTGACCCACGTTATCCGCGCGGAGGAGCATTTATCCAATACGCCCAGGCAGCTGCTGGTCTATGATGCGTTAGGCTTTGAAAAACCGGTATTCGGTCATGTGTCCCTGATTTTGGGAACAGACCATACGAAGATGAGCAAACGGCATGGCGCCACGTCCCTGGATGCGTACCGTCAGAAGGGATATATTCCGGCCGGCCTGAACAATTTCCTTGCGCTGCTGGGGTGGGCTCCTTCCGGGGAAAAAGAAATCTTTACCATGGAAGAAGCAATTCAGGAATTTTCCCTGGATCATGTGGCCAAAAATCCGGCCGTATTTGATTTCAAAAAACTGGATTGGATCAACGGACAGCATATCCGCAAAATGACTCCCGAAGCGTTCTGGGAACTGGCTGTACCTTTTATGAAAGAGGCCGGCTATATGACCGGCGATGAGGACGGCGAAAAGCTGGAATGGTTGAAAAAGGTGGTAGCTACCGCCCAGACCCAGATCGATTACGGGGCCCAGATACCGGAAAAGGTTTCCATGTATTTCAGCGATGACTTTGATTTTGAAAACGAAGAAGCCGCCGCGGTGCTGAAGGAAGAAACGGCGCCCATGGTTATGAAAGCGCTGCTGGAAGAATTGAAAGCATTGCCGGAACTGAACCGTGACACGGTCAAAGCTGCATTCAAGAAAGTCCAGAAAGCAAACAAGCTGAAAGGACAACAGGTGTATATGCCGATACGCGTTACACTGACAGGGAATCAGCACGGTCCGGAACTGGCGGAAATGATTCCGCTGTTCGGTTTAGAGCGTACGGAAAAGAGAATCTTAAAGAGCCTGGAAAAAGCAGGGGTTTCTTTATAACCGCATTTTCAGTAATGAGGAAACTGACGAGAGTGTAAAGAAGACGCTTCTGCCAGATATGATAAAAAATCTGCAGGTTGTGCCGGCGGAGCATGGCATGCAAAAGGAGTAATACAGAATGGCAATTAAAGTTTACAATACAATGACACGTAAAAAAGAAGAATTTGTTCCCATGAATCCTGGAAAGGCGAGCATTTATGTCTGCGGCGTAACCCCGTATAACCATCCGCATATCGGCAATGCCCGCCCCTTTGTAACCTGGGATGTGATCCACCGCTTCCTGGAACACGAAGGGTACGATGTGCTGCATGTGCAGAATTTTACTGACGTGGATGACAAGATCATCAATACAGCGAATGCGGAGGGTGTACAGTGGAGTGATATCTGCGGCCGTTACATTGAATCGTATTTTGAAGTGATGGATAAGCTGAATGTCCGTCGAGTACAGATTTATCCCCGGGTATCCCGTCATATTCCGGACATTATCAACACGGTCCAGGCACTGATTGACAACGGATTCGCCTATGTGGTGGACGGAGATGTGTATTACAGCGTGGAAAAATTCCCGCGTTACGGCTGCCTTTCCGGCCGTGACCTGAATGATATGCTGGCAGGGGCCCGGGTGGATGTGGACGACCGGAAACAGAATCCCATGGACTTTGCCCTGTGGAAAGCGGCCAAACCCGGTGAACCGGCCTGGGATTCTCCCTGGGGTAAAGGGCGGCCCGGCTGGCATATTGAATGCTCTACCATGAGCATGAAATATCTGGGCTCTTCCTTTGATTTCCATGGCGGCGGCAGCGATCTGATCTTCCCGCACCATGAAAATGAAATCGCCCAGTCGGAAGGGGCCACCGGTGTTCATCCTTTTGTGCGTTACTGGCTTCATAACGGGTTTATCACTGTTAATGAAGAAAAAATGTCAAAATCCCTTGGCAATTTCTTTACGGTAAAAGA
>ONAV01000067.1 GCA_900315925.1 uncultured Selenomonadales bacterium
AGAAAGCTTTGTAATATCCACAATGGAATTCACCTGGGCAAAGGTACCGATGCCGAAATAGGCAACCAGCACGCCCGCTGCCGCGAAAAACACAGCCAGGGGTTTCCACTGCCTGCCCATGCCGTTTTCAATATAAAACATGGGGCCGCCGGCAATTTCGCCGTGTTCGTCCACACCGCGGTATTTCACAGCCAGCAACCCTTCCGCGTACTTGGTCGCCATGCCGAAGAACGCAGCCACCCACATCCAGAACAGCGCGCCGGGTCCGCCGGCTTTCACAGCCGTAGCCACGCCGACGATATTACCGGTTCCGATGGTGGCAGCAAGGGCCGTGCACAACGCCCGGAACGACGAGGTGTCCCCTTCGCCCTGGCTCTTTGCTTTAAAAATAAGGCCTAACGCTTTAGGCAGCCGCGCAACCTGTAAAAAACCCAGACGCAGGCTCAGAAAAACACCGGTCCCCACCAGCAGCACAAGCAGGGGCGGTCCCCAGACAAAACTGTCAATTTCGTTCAACAACTCCAGATTCATGGTTTCTCCTCCAAGGGTACGTTTGATAGACATCCTCTGTTTATTTCACTAGCGCCGCGCCCATCTCAAATGCCTTTTTGCATTCCTGCGGGAATACCGTTTCGTGACGCGCTTTTTTCGCTTCCGGATCAAAAAGTGTCCAGGGCCAGTCCAGCTTGCTGTAATCTTTCAATTGCAGCGTGTCACCGCTGACAAGGACTTCTGTCGGACCTACCAGAAGGTTCAGGGTCTTGCAATAATTTCCCGGCTCTTCTGGGTAATCGTAACCGGTTCGGGAAAATCCCCCCACATTAAATGGAACGCATTGATGATTTCCTGATCTGTCATTTTAGTTTCTTCCTTTATTGTTAGTTCAGATTTTACAATATACAATATGCTATCAGTGTTTTACACAAACCTTAATCCTGCTGTAAACCCGGAGCGCGTTATCATAATAAAACTCGTTCCAGTGTTTTTCCGGAACAATCCTGCCCAGGTTGCGGATATTATCCGGAGTGATAATTCATCCACATGCGTACATATTTTTGGAAATCTTCTATCTCCTCTTCCCTTTCGGGCGTCAGCCGATGTTCCCACAACCCGGAAAAATCCATAAAAACATTCTCGTTTTTGCTGGCCACCTCAAAGGCATCCACGATCCATGGATTACCTGCGTGACAGATCACAAAACGCACATCCGGATGCCTGCAGGCCGCTTCGTCCACCGTCAGCGGATGGGAATAACGCAGCCTGCCGTGATGATTTGCAGTTTCCCCGCTATGCATGGCCACGGGCACATCGTAGGCCTTCGCCAGTTCAAACAACGGCTCATGACGCGGGTCGTACAGGTACACATTCTGGTAACCCATGTAAAACTTTATGCCCAGGCAATGGGGGTCACGCTGCAGATAATACTCAAACTCCATCGCCGTTTTTTCCGCATTGTCCGGGGTTATCTCTTCACTCTGCACACCCAGGCAGTACCCCACGTTGTCCGACTGGTTATACGGTTGCGCGCAAAAAGGCTCTCCCCCCAGGTTTATAAGCCTGGGTGTCACTCCTCCAAAACGGCAGGGCGCATCGTAACTGTTGCCCATGGCGACAGAAAAGACAATTTGATTTGCTTCGCAAATTTCCTGCCAGCCCCGGCGGGAGTTTTCATGCTCCGCCAGCTTGGCAAGTTCATCGAAGCCTTCAATTTTGAAATAATGCATGTGCGCGTCAATAATCATTTACTGTTTCCTCTGCGTCTCACTGTTTTTGATCACCCTTGATTATATCACGGTGTACCAAAAATCAGGACGTTTATGTTTTAAGGCACAAAAAGCGACGACATATCACTCATGTTTTGCCTTGCAAATGAACTGCGTCATGGTTCCCATGGGGCAATACACGCACCAGGAACGGGGCTTCCACAGCAACAGGGAAATAAGGCCCAACACCGTAGACGTGATCATGATACTGTAAAAACCAAAGGCGAACTGCGCGACCCAGGGCGTAACCGCTCCGCTGTAAGCCCACTGCCAGGGTAATTTGAAAACCCAGAGCAGCGTCACCACCTGCCGCAGATTCTCAGCGCCACTAAACACAAGCCACGTTACGTGAAGCATGTTGCAGAACATGAGCATGAAAAATACCAGGAAACCGTAACGGAAGAAACGGGAGCGAAGCCAGCCCGGCACATCGCGATACCGGGAAAGTTTCAGCCTGCCGCCTAACAGGGCAAACAGCTGGCCCCTGCCGCAATACCGGTTGCAATACGCCTTGTCCCAGCCTGCCAGCGCCAAAAGCAAAGGGATGAAAAACATACACAGCCCCACCCAGGCAAACAGGATATTAAAGAATCCCAGACTGAAATAAACCAGTTCCGCAATCCACAAATAATCATACCAGTGCTTTTTAGTTTTCATGCCGCGCCTCCACCGTAATCACAGAAGCCGGACATTCCTTTGCGCAGCGCCCGCACCCGATGCAACGGGCCTCGTCCGTTTGCGCGTACAGACCTTTATACACGCGGATCGCTCCCATAGGACAGACCTTCTGGCAGCTTCCGCAGGCCACGCATAATTCTCTGTTTACCACAGCACGCTTTGTTTGCTTCATAACCATTGCCTCATCAAACCGGGTTCGGTACGTGGTCGGACGTTTGGGAACCACTCTTCCGGATGAGCTTTTCATACAACACTTTTTCCATCTCTTTAATGAACCGTCTGGCGCCCGTTCCCATCCTGAAAACATGATTGTCCCTGCTCATCATGATCTCCTTCAGGCGATAATAAATGGGGTAGTCCTTACCAAGGGAGTCATACACTCTTTTACGCGCGGTCAGCAGGTATTGCGGTGTGTCTTCCCCCTCTGAAGGCCGGCTCATTTTCGACAGCACCTCTTCGCTTATGAGTACGTTCGCCAAATCATAAGCAAGCGCTTTTTTGTCCTCACTGATTTTCGAATGGATCCCTACCATATCCGTATAAAACAACGGAACATTCTTCCCGGGGCCGTAGGAGAAAAGGCGCAAGTTAACCTTATCCACATAATCCCCCATCGCTGCCAGCGACTCGGAATAGCCGATATAGGCACGCCCTTTTCCATCCTTAAACCACCGCGCCCTGATAAAGCTGTCATTGTCTTCCGGCGAGTAAGTAACCTGCTCTTCACCGCCCATCTTTCCTATGTTCCGCATCCGTTTCAGCACCGTATCCGAAAGATGCGCTGTTTCGGGCAGCTTGCCATACTCGGTGTATGTTTGCGTTTCATCCATCAAGGCGTCCAGATATATCACAGTTTTTGCAAAAAAACCGTCAGACAGATCAATCAGAAGCCCTTCCTTTCCTTCCGGTATGACCGACTTCGTTTGCCTGTCGCCCATCCGTTTATACAGCGTATCGATATTCGACACATCGGAAAGCCCGGCGTCGTCTTTTCGCGTATACAGAAAATCGGCGCAAAGCAGTTGCGGCAATGCGTAAAACTTCCCCCTGCTGATACAGCCCTTAAGGGCAAACGGAATTATATCTTCTTTGTTCCGGATTTTTTCCTTCGGAATGGGCAGGAGATATCCTTCCTCCACAAACGAGGAAAGGTAGATGCCGTCAAAAACAAAGACGTCAATCGAAGGATCAGGGTCGGAAGCATAGCAGTCCCAGTCCGCAAAATGAAGGCTTACATCCGGATGCTCCCGTTTCCACGCGTCACTGACAGCTTCCTGAAATCTCACCCGGTCCGGAACATACGGGAAAAGCGCTACTTCCAGCGTCAGTTTCTGATTCTGAACCTTTGCCTCCTGTTTAGAAAAACCCGTCATTAATACAGTAAGAACAACCAGCAATACGATTGATACCGTTTTTACAAATATCCTGCCATATTCATACAAACGCATGCACTCACTCTTTTCCAGGGAATTCGTTAGTTACAAGTGAAAGACTCACTTAAAAAAGCGATGAACTCTTTTGGCGGCAACGGTCTGGAAAAATAATATCCTTGTTCATAATCACAGCCCATTTCCGCCAACGCCTCTTTCATCTCACGTGTTTCCACTCCTTCCGCCACCACCTGCATGCCCGCCTCGCGGAACATTTTCACCAGACTCGGAAGGATATTGGATTCACCTTTGAAAAAAGTATTGACCATATAGATATCCAATTTAACAGCTCGAATGGGAAGTTTCAGAAGCCGAATCAGATTCGATGTGCCGGTACCAAAATCATCTAAAGAAAACGTAGCGCCCTTTTCTTTCAGCTGCATCATCTGCTTTTGGATTAGCTGAGAATCAATAAACGAAGTTTCGGTAATTTCAAAATTGATGCTGGCCAATGAAACACCGTACTTGTCCGCAACAGCCGAAAGCTCAAAAGCAAGCTGATCGTTCATGCATTGTGCCGGAGACAGATTAACGTTGATTTTGTTTATACCAAGGCGTCCCGGCTCCCCTGTTGATAGTAATTCACATACTCTTTCAAAAACCTGACGTCCTACTTCCATAATCTCGCCGGTCCGCTCAGACACACGAATGAATTCATCCGGCGGAATATAACCTAAATCAGGATCCTTCAGCCTTGCTAACGCTTCTGCGCCTATCACGGCATCTTTCTCAACAGAATAGATTGGCTGGAACCAGGCTTCAATGCGGTTTTGCTTCAGTGCTCTGCTCAAAGCCTTTTCTACTTCGCCTTCCCTGTAATATTTATCACAAATATCTTGGGAAACTACGTAATTACCTTTGCGGTTTTCCACGTACGCGTAATTAAAAGTATGAACGATAAAATCATGCACTTTTGTCATATCCGCAGGAAACAGGTCGTATGGCAGTACCAGTGAGGAAACAGAAAGCTGCACGTCCGAATTCTCTGACCTCCACGCCTGGGAAAAATGTTCTTCCATCGTACGAAGGATACGCTCTTTATAATCTTCAAAGCGATGATTTTTTTGCAACAGCAAAAAGTCACCGTTTTTTAAATAGAATACGTAATAGTGAGGAAAATGACTGATCAGCCATTGCCCGTATTCTTCCATGAAGCTTTTCATCTGCTGATAACCGTACAATAGCTTGACAGGTTCATAGTTGTTGATAGTAACCACAATACAATGGAAAGGAACTCCTTTAAGGATGCAGTCCGCTCCTATCCGATTAAACGCGTCCCCGTTAAAAAGATGCGTCTTCTTATCCCGATACAAATCAGGATTCTGTGCCGTAAGATAGATGATAAGGATAGCAAGAATACTGAAATAACTGGTAACCAGCGTATTCATGAATAATTTCCGAATTAGCAGACCCACTCCAAGAATAAGATTAAACACCAGCGTACTGGTTTTCAGACGCCTGTCAATCTTCTTCCAACGAAGAAGCACACACAGTACAGACATGGAAATATAAAGCCAGGTGCAGACATAAATAATATTATACAATTTGGAACTGACATAACCCACTCCGGGATCAATCCGGAAAATACTGTGTGTCCAGGGTGTGGAAAGCACAAGAGCCGTAGTTATCAATGCGGGGACAATAGAAAACTTAGTCAGCCATTTACCCAGGTCAGCATATCCATGGCATTCTTCCGCCGTATATTCAAACAGGGCCCAGCCCCTTACGATAAAGGCGATAAAATATATCTCGTTTATTCCATATATGGCCCATAGCGGATAGGTCTCCCACACAGCGTTCATTTCACATGCTGCCACGTCGAAAACCGTCATTACCAGGTTGGCAATCATAACCCACAGAAAGCAGTAGCTGGAACGGACGGGAAGATTGCGCCGCAAACAGTAAAGAATAAGGAGAATCAGCTGAATCGGTATAGAAGCCAGGACATAATCATAGTTATAGTTACCCAACCAGTTTATCATAATTATTTACCCCAATAATTATATATCTATAACTCTTTCCTACAGACTTTTTATACAAAACAAAAAAGATTTTTTTGTTTCGCACCCCTCTATATTGTTATTATACCAAAAATACAGGTAGTCATGCCAGCAATATCATCAAGTTAAGGTTTCTTCAGGAAAAAATTACTCCTTCTGCTTACGTTTAGCAGAGGGAGTTACTCTTTTATTTGTATTTTCAATGATGCTTACTCATATATTAAGAATTGGAATTAGCTTAACTTAATGACATTTAATCCGTGTTTCCTTTACTTTACTGCAACAATGCCAAACAGCGGAGCCGGATCGTAAAACTTATCCTTTTTCGGATACAGCCGCCGGCCTACCGTTGTATCGGCAGAACAGGCGCTTACCCCCAGTTTCCGCAATATATCCAGGTCCCAGCGGGGGCGGTCAAAGATGCTGATATCCAGCATGTGATAGATTTGGTGGCACTGTTCCACCATTTCTTTGGTTATGTCCTTGTGAGCGTAAACCGCTTCTTTTTCAAAATCGCCGTGATGATACTTGCCGTGTTCCGCGTCGTAATTCAGAAGCAGTCCGCCGGTTTTCAGGACGCGCAGCCATTCCGCGTAAGCTTTTTCCGGATGAGGCAGGTTCCATGTCACGTTGCGGGAGACAATAACGTCAAAGGTTTTGTCAGGAAAGGCCAGTTTTTCCGCATCCATCACCTGAAAACGCGCGTTGGATTTCTCTTCCGCAGCTAACGCGGCAGCTTCTTCAATCATGGATTCCGTTAAATCAATGCCTGTGACGTCATAGTCTTTCGCGGCCAGCAGTATGGAAAAGAAACCAGCGCCGCAGCCGATGTCCAATATTTTCAGCGGTTTCTCCACCGGCAGGTGACGGCAGATTTCCTCCTGCCATTGCCGCATCTTTTCGCTTTGCAGTTCTTCCCGGCGCAGGCTTTTGAAACCCGGCGCGCGTTTCGTCCAATAATCTTCTATAAATTCTTTTGCGTTTTGCCTGTGGATGATGCTTTTCTCGCTGATTTGTGTCATGAGATGTACCCCGCTTTCCTGATCTTAGTTTCTTTCAAAAAGATAAAAGGCTATGAAGCTGTCTGCATTTGCGACAGTAAGCCTTCATAGCCAAATCGTTACATATTCAATTGCTTTGCTTCGCAGTTCACGAAATTTGAACCGGTCTGAAAAAATAAATGAAATTTGTACTTCAGGAAACGCCTGATGCGTTTCGGTTTTATCCGTTACGGATTTCAGGTTTCGCTTCTGCGAACCGCGTCACTCTTGTGACACCTTAGTATAACACGGATTGTTTATTTTGCAAACCGTGATTATGTATGCGCAAAGGTTATATAACTATATCAAAACAGCCGCAGATTATAAATCCACGGCTGCCTGATCAGCTTCAGGTTATGCGATTCACGCAGTTTACCGGTTTCCTAATTTTTTATTTTCCCAAGTGTTTGGTAAAGAACCCGTCCAGTCTTTCGAAGGGAATCTTTTCATAAATATCGTACAGGTCGCAATGGGTCGCGCCCGGCATTACAATCAGTTCCTTCGGCTCCTTCGCACGTTCGTAAACGTTTTCGGAATGGTAACGGGAATGGGCCTTGTCGCCGGTGATCAGCAGCAGCGGACGGGGACTCAGTTCTTCCACATGGGCCATCAGGTCAAAGTCAAAGAATCCGTACGGAGTAGTTGAAGACCAGATACCGTTGGAGTTGATGGCACGGGGATGGAACGCGCGGCCTTTATAGTAGTTGAAGAAATCGGTGGTCACAGGGTCTGCCCCTTCCGGCAGTTTGTTGGGAAGCAACGTTACGCCTTCGCCGGTAGCGTGAACGGCTTTTCCATCAGCCCCGATGGCAACTTCATGATAACCGGGCAGTGTTTTGCCCAGTTCCGCCTCTTTCCACCGCATCTCGGCCAGATATCCTTTCACGGTTTCCCGCTGGGCCGGAGTATAGTAATCTCCCTTATAGTGGTTCCGGATGCTGTCGTTCATATTGTACAGGGCAGAGGTTGCCACCGCTTTAATACGCACATCGTTGATCGCCGCGGTAACAGCCATGCCGCCTAACCCGCAGATGCCCATGGCGCCGACGCGCTCTTTGTCAACGAAGGGCAGCAGGCCCACAAAGTCAACCGCTGCATGGAAGTCTTCCGTAAAAATATCGGGGGAAGCCACGTCGTGTACGTTGCCGCCGCTTTCTCCTGTAAAGGAGCAGTCAAAGGCTACGGTCACAAAGCCCCGTTTTGCCATCTCCTGGGCATACAGACCGGAAGACTGTTCTTTCACTGCGCCAAAGGGACCGCTGAACACGATGGCGCTGTATTTTTTGTTCGCGTCAAAATGTTCCGGCAGGTACAGGTGACCGGCCACTTCGATGCCGTACCGGTTTTGGAAACGGACCATCTTGGTCTGGATTTTTTTATCCACTTTGAACACGCGGGAATCGTTGGTCAGTTCGGTAATGGAAGAGTTCTTCATCTGGCTTGCCATGACGGCCGCAGCGTTTGCATCCGCCGGAGCGGCAAAAGCTGCGCCTGCAAAGCTTACAGCGGCCAACGCCAGGCTCAGGACAACGGATTTCATCAGTTTGCGGGTACGGGAAGTTTTTTTCATTTGCGTTTCTCCTTTTTCATAAACCTGAATGTTTCGCTGACCGTTCTGCTGCAGTTTCACACTACACATTTCATCTGTCAGCTTTGCACAACGTGTTTGCAGTCTTCTCAAAGCAGCCTGCATCATCACGCATTTTGATTTCATCGGAAGCTGTTTGCTTCTTGCATGTTCATTGTAAAGGAGTCGCGCAGAAATGTCTAATACTTAATAATCATTTTCAGTTATGCTCTTTGTCTATATCTGTTTTTCCCCCATATTCTTTTTGCAGTTCAGCCAGAAGCAGCGATGCCACGGGACTAAACACCTGGTACTTTTTCCATATGATCTTCATTTCCGAAGCAGGTACGTCAGCCAGCGGCACAAAGGTCATATCGCTGCCTTTCCCGGTATGCGCCAGTTTATCATAGCCAATCGCGTAGCCCAACCCTTCCTTTACAAAAATGGAAGCATTAAAAAACAGATTGTAGGTAGCTACAATGTTCAGGCGGTCCAGCTTTTCCCCGAACCAGGCAGGAAAATTCTGATCCACGTTCTGCCGCGAGCAGATTAAAGGCAGGTCGCACAAATCCGCAAGGCACAACGATTTTTTCTTTGCCAGCGGCGAATCCTTCCGCATGAAGACGCCCCAGGTATCCTGTGCCGGTATCTCCAGATGATTGTATTTCAGGGGATTCACATACTCCATGACCAGTGCAAAGTCCAAAATGCCTTTATCCAGTTTTTCCGTGATGTCTTCACTGTTTCCGCTGGTGATG
>ONAV01000029.1 GCA_900315925.1 uncultured Selenomonadales bacterium
AAGAATGTGGCGGAAGGCAAGCTGGCCACAGCGGAAGAAAAAGCGAACCGCATGATCAAAGAAGCCGAAGAAACAATTGAAGCAAAGAAAAAAGAATCCTTAATGGAAGCTAAGGATGAGATTCATCGTTTACGTTCCGATATGGAACGTGAAAATAAAGAACGGCGCAACGATCTGCAAAGACAGGAACGCCGTCTGGTACAGAAAGAGGAAAATCTGGACCGCAAGATTGAGGCTTTCGAAAAGAAAGAAGAAAATCTTACAGTAAAAGAATCCAAACTGAATGCTGCACAGGAAAAGGTCGACGCCCTTTACCAGAGACAGTTGCAGGAACTGGAACGGTTGTCCGGTTTAAGCAGCGAAGACGCGAAGCAGGAACTGCTGGCTGCAGTCCGCGACGATGTACAGCATGACACTGCCGTTATGATCAAGGAAATGGAACAGCGCGCGAAAGAAGAGGCTGATAAAAAGGCCCGGGACATCATCGCGCTGGCCATCCAGCGCTGTGCTGCCGATCAGGTGGCGGAGACTACGGTTTCCGTAGTGGGCCTGCCCAATGATGAAATGAAAGGCCGTATCATCGGCCGGGAAGGCAGAAACATCCGTACGCTGGAAACCCTGACAGGCATTGATTTGATTATCGATGATACCCCGGAAGCAGTTATTATTTCCGGTTTTGACCCCGTACGCCGGGAAGTTGCCCGCATCGCCCTTGAAAAGCTCATCAATGATGGACGGATTCATCCGGCCCGTATTGAAGAAATGGTTGAAAAAGCCCAGAAAGAAGTTGAGCAGAACATCAAGGAAGCCGGCGAACAGGCAACCTTTACCGTTGGAGTCAACGGTCTGAGACCAGAGCTTATCAAATTGCTGGGACGCCTGAAATACCGTACCAGCTACGGACAGAATGTGCTGAATCATTCCATTGAAGTGGCGCAGCTGGCCGGCATTATGGCCTCTGAATTAGGCGTGGATGTTACATTGGCGAAACGTGCAGGCCTCCTGCATGATATTGGCAAGGCGATCGACCACGAAATGGAAGGTTCCCACGTGGAACTGGGCGTGGAAGTTGCCAAGAAGTTCCGTGAGTCCGGATTTGTAATCAATGCAATCGGTTCCCATCACGGGGACATTGAACCCAATTGCGTGGAATCTGTACTGATTGCCGCTGCTGACGCGGTATCTGCTGCCCGTCCGGGCGCCCGCAGAGAGACTCTGGAAAGTTACCTGAAACGACTGACACGATTGGAAGAGATTTCCGAATCCTTTGACGGTGTGGAGAAGTGCTATGCTGTTCAGGCTGGCCGCGAGATCCGCATCATGGTTAAACCCGAAGTCATTGAATATCCCGGACAGATCAAAGTGGTCATCATTCGTGAGACACGGGCTGTTGACTATGCGAAGTAAATATATGGCTGCGTACCGCAAGGCTCGCAGCCATTTTTTAAAAGAGTTTACGAAAAGAATTTGTACAGTTGTTTTACAGCAATTGCTGCTGCATTTTGTATGCAGTCCCAGTTTGCCTGACATTTGATTTTGAAAATTACGCTTGACTTATGAGCGATGATTATAATAACGTGGTTTCTAAAAACGTAGTTTCAGTTTTAGTTGATGAAAGGTGGAAGCATATGCGTATACCGGGAGCTGGCGGAGTCCAGGATATCCGTATTTATGAAGTAGCGTTCCAGGATGCCTGGGAGCTGATTTTTGATTGCCTGAACGATATCGGCATTGATGTGGATGAACGGGATGAAGAGCATCACGTGATTCACGGGCACAAGCGGAAAAAATATTTTGACGTTACCCTGCAGGACATGGGGGACGGTGCGGTGCAGCTGTTCTTTGACCAGCATAAAAAATATATTGAAGTGTACACATGGAAACCGGATTACAGTGACGTGGACGCGTTTTACAAACTGTATGAGCAGCGCCTCATCGAGATGAAGGCGTTCATCCGTTGCACCAGCTGCGGGCACAAGGTGAGGGCTAATACTAAGTTCTGTCCGGAATGCGGAACGCGTATCAACTTCAATGAAGACGTGATTGATAATTCGGATGAGAAGAAGAGTATTTTTGATTCTATTTTCCGGAGTGATGATTGATTGTTCAGAGTTGTTGCTAAAAAGAATTCATAAAAACTAAAACGCCTGGTTTCAGGCGTTTTTTACTATAATGACAACAGAGAAATAAATAATGTGAAAAACATTGGGAACATTTGCGTCTTTCTTTTGAGCGTTGACAGTGCAACCCGGAAGGGTTCCCAGTCGACGAGGGAAGCCACGCTGAGCGGAGCGATGCGCGGCATACTGAGGAGTGGGAGGCGGGTTGCACTGCAACGCGATTTCGAGTTTCGAAGCCACAGGCGAATGAATCCATGGAATAGCAAACGGGAACGGTTTTGCGATGCCTTACCGGCTGCAACGGTTTTTTACTTTGTTTTCTGTAAAACAAAAAAGCTGCTCTCCGAAGAGAACAGCTCATTGTATCATTTCTGATTATGCGCGGGTAACTTTGCCGGAACGCAGGCAACGGGTGCAGACATTCACGCGTTTCACTTCGCCGTCAACGATAGCCCGTACAGTTTGTACATTGGGTTTCCATGCAGCTTTGGTGTGACGGTTGGAATGGCTGACGTTGTTGCCGGACATGATGCCCTTACCGCATACTTCACAAATATGTGCCATTTGGTTCGACCTCCTTCACAGAATCAGCATATAGCTACTCATTAAAATTTAACATGAGTATATTACCACAAGTGGCATTGAAAAGCAAGCATTTTTCAAAAATGTCAAAGAAAAAAGTAGAAATAGTGCTATAATCAAAATATATTTAATGCAGAAAGGACGGGAAGGCATGGAAAACTGGTGGCAGAAACCGATTACGGCCTTAAAGGGAATCGGTTCCAAACGTGCGGAAGCGTTTGCCCGTCTGGAAATCGTAACCATCGGGGACTTGCTGAATTATTATCCCCGGCTGGACAGTTATATTGATTATTCTCATCTGGCAACTATACGGGAATTAAAAACGGACGGCAGCCGCCAGATTTTTGAAGCGGAAGCCCTGCGTGCGGTGGAGAGGGTGTCCGGGGGCGGACGTCGCTACGCGGTCATTACCGTAAAAGATGAAACCGGGTATGCGGAAATTTTCCTGTTTGGCGCTCAGCGTTTTCAGGCCCGGCGCTTTAAAGCAGGCAGCCGTATTTTAGTGACGGGCCGGGTAAAGCCGGGGCGCACCGCCAAAGCGGTGAGCGAAGTGCTGCTGCAGTTTTGTGATGAAGAAAGCCTGGATAAATCAGTCGGGATTCTGCCTGTTTATAACTTAACGGAGTCGCTGACCCAGCAAAATCTCCGGGCGGCGGTACGGCAGGCGTTGCAGCTGGCGAAGGAGTACGGGCTACCGGAAACCATACCGGACAGCATTTGCAGGCAATACGGATTCTTATCACGCATCGAAGCGGTGAGCAACATTCATTTCCCCGAAAGCGCAGCCCATTTCCGCGCGGCGAAAAAGCGTCTGGTGTATGAAGAACTGTTTTTGCTTCAGTGCGGGCTGATGCTGAACCGGGAGCACAATCACGATGGACGGCCGGGCGTTAAACTGGCCCGGGACGGGAAGCTGGTGCAAAAGGTTTTGCAAAATCTTCCTTTTACGTTGACCGGGGCCCAGCAAAAAGCCTGGGCAGATATTTCCGGCGACATGGAAGATGTGAAGCCTATGCATCGCCTGCTGCAGGGCGACGTGGGCAGCGGCAAGACTGTCATTGCGGCCCTGGCGCTGGCAAAAGCTGCGGAAAACGGATTTCAGGGCTGTATCATGGCGCCTACGGGTATTTTGGCCCAGCAGCATCTGGAAACGCTGACAGATTTTTTTAAAGATACCGGTATTACCATAAAAATACTGACAAGCAATACCAAAGCCGCGGAGCGCCGTGAAATTTTGCAGGAACTGGCGGAAGGCACGCTGAACGTGTTGGTGGGCACCCATGCGTTGCTGCAGGAAGACGTGGTCTTCGCCCATCTGGCGTTAGTGGTGACTGACGAGCAGCACCGCTTCGGTGTGAATCAGCGGGCGGCGCTGGTGAACAAATCGGACTATGCGCCGGACGTGCTGATCATGACGGCCACGCCCATTCCCCGTACCTTGGCGCTGACGGTCTACGGTGATGTGGAAACCTCCGTGATGCGGGGCATGCCCCCGGGGCGGAAGGCCGTGGAAACCTTGTGCTACACCGGCGACATGCGACAGAAAGTTTATGCCGGCATGGTGCGGCAGATTGAAGCAGGGCGGCAGGTGTATGTGGTGTGCGCTTCCATTGAGGAATCGGAAGCTATGGAAGGCATCCGCAGCGTGAACGATGTGTATGCCGAACTGAAAAAGACCTGGCTGAAGAACATTCCCTGCGGTCTGCTCCACGGCAAGTTAAAGCCTGCGGAAAAGGACGAAATCATGGAAGCCTTTGCGGCAGGGAAACTGAAATGTCTTGTGACTACGACTGTTATTGAAGTAGGCGTCAATGTGCCAAACGCCACCCTGATGATCGTGGAGAACGCGGACCGGTTCGGCCTGGCCCAGCTGCATCAGCTGCGGGGACGGGTAGGCCGGGGTGATAAACAGTCCTATTGCGTGTTGCTGACAGACAATCAGGAACAGGACAATCTGGCCCGCTTAACGGTGCTGCACAATTCCAACGACGGCTTTGAACTGGCCCAGCGGGATCTGGAACTTCGGGGCGCGGGGCAGCTGTTCGGCCTGCGCCAGCACGGCTTGCCGGATTTGCGTCTGGCTGATATACTGAGAGACACGGACGTGCTGCTGGCGGCCCGGAAAGACGCGGCCCGGTCCCTGGCGCAGCCGGAGTTACGGAAAGAAATGCTGAAAGGCGCCGCCAATCTGTTTGACAGCCGCTTTGCCGGAATTTTTAATTCGTAATATTTCATAAAATGCAGACGACCTGGCCGCATTTTTTGAAAAAATGAATTCTGATTTTTCATAAAATGTTGCAGCGTTTTGCAATTTTTCATCCAATGTTGTAAATAAAAACAAGAAAGAAGAACTTTCATGTCAGAAGAAAAAAAGAAGTGGTATCAGGATCCTGACGGTGTAACCAAGATTGCGGCCCTTGTGCTGCTGCTGGTATTGTTGCTGAGCCTGAACCTGTTTGCCGGCGAAGTGTTACACAAAGCGGGCAGGCTTGCAGTCAGCGGCAACGTGAAAGCGTTGGCGGAATACCTGCGTTCCTTCGGCCCCTGGGCTATCTTCATCAGCTTTTTTATTGATGTGCTCATCAACGCGGGCAGCATCTTTCCCTCTATCTTTTTGTCAACCGCCAACGGCCTGATTTTCGGCTTGCCCCTGGGCATCGCCGTGTCCTGGCTGGCGGAGACCACCGGCGTGGTGCTGAGCTTCCTGCTGATGCGTTTCTTCTTCCGCAACACGGCGGAAAAACTGATCCGCAAAGCCAACCGTCTGCAGGACATTGACAAGGCCAGCGAAAAGAACGGCATCATCTGGATGACCTTCGCCCGGGCGCTGCCGTATTTTCCGTCCGGCATCCTTACTGCCGTCGGCGCCCTGAGCCGAATGAGCACAAGAGACTATATCATCGCCAACCTCATCGGCAAATTTCCCTCCACTGCGCTGGAAGTGGTCATCGGTCACGACGTAGTACACTTCCGGGAGAGCATGGTGCGTTTAACCGTTCTTGTAATCGTGGTGGCTGTGGTATTTTATATCGGGAAGAAGAAGCTGTTTAAAGAATGATGATTCCTGAAACAATTCTTGAAACAAAACCTGAGGGATTTTCTGCTTCCACAATGTCCCTGTGCTATTTCGTTTCAAAAGTGCACAAACGATTTATAAAAAGATATAAAACTTGATAAATCCTGAAAAGAGTTGTTCGTTACCTTTCTCTTGCGTTTGTCTTTGATTTCGTGTATACTGAATGTGTGTACTTACGGTATGTACACACGAAAGGAGGAGATTCTCATGACAACCACTAGAATTTTTCAGAACGGAAACAGCCAGGCGTTGAGAATTCCGCAGGAGTTAAGAACAGATAAAAAGGAATACTATATCAGTAAAATCGGGGAGATTTATATAGCTTATCCGGCAGATGACCCGTGGGCTCCGGTTCGGCAGGTGATCGGTACTTTTCCGGAAGATTATATGACTGACAGGGAACAGCCTTCCTGGAATACCGTTCCCCCGCGGGAGGCTCTCTAATGTACCTATTGGATACCAATATCTGCATCTATTTTATGAAAAACATTTACCCTGACCTGACAGAAAAGCTGCTTTCCCTGGATCCGTCTTCTCTCCTGATTTCTTCCGTCACCGTTTTTGAACTTGAATACGGTGCGGAAAAGAGCAACTGGGGAGAAAAGAACAGACAGAAGCTGTCGCTTTTCCTGGCGCCGTTCAACATCATCCCGTTTACCGTTGATGACGCGGTGATTGCCGGAAGGATACGCGGTTATCTTGAGAAGCAGGGGACGCCCATCGGCCCTTATGACATCCAGCTTGCTGCTCAGGCCTTTACAAGGGACGTCACTCTCATTACACACAACACCGGCGAGTTCAGCCGTGTTCCAAACCTGAAGGTGGAAGACTGGATCGTCAGGCCGTGATTTTGAAGAAGTCCTTTTCTTAATGTTGTTCTAAAAAGACAATTAAACCGTTACAGTTTTTCCGCCAGATCCGGGAACACGCTTAACGAGCGTTTTAAAATTCCGTGTGTGTAGGCGATGCACAGTCCGTAGTTGGTCATGGGCACGTTCTGGTCTGCGGCGCAGCGGTACCGATACTGCATTTCCCGTTCGTTCAGCATACAGCCGCCGCAGTGGATAATCAGTTTGTACAGGGACAGGTCGGTGGGGAATTCCGTGCCGCTGGTCCAGGAAAAGTTAAAATGCTTTCCGGTAAAATCCTGAATCCATTTCGGCAGCTTTTCCGTGCCGATGTCGCCGCACTGGCGGTGATGGGTACAGCCTTCGGAAATCAGAATACTGTCTCCGTCCTGTAGTTGTTTCAGGGCAGCCACGCCCAGCACGGCCTGTTCCAGATTGCCTTTGTGACGGGCCATTAAAATAGAAAAAGAGGTTAGTTTGATTTCCTGCGGCACAGCCTGATTGACTTTGCCGAATGCCTGGCTGTCGGTGATGACCATCGCCGGCGGCCTTTTCATATTTTTTAGTGCGCTGCCTACATGGTTTTCCTTTGTGATGACAGCTACGGCATCGCTGTCGATAATGTCGCGGATGGTCTGCTGCTGGGGCAGAATGAGACGGCCTTTGGGTGCGGCGCTGTCAATGGGCGTTACCAGCAATACCTGGTCTTCCGGTTTGAGTAAATCGGCACAGATGGGGAAGGGCGCTTTCTTTTGGGGAACCAGATGGGCTAAGAGCTCTTTCAGTTCTTTGATATTTTTACCCGTAGTGGAGCTGACGGAAATTTGCGGAATGGAGGAGGGAATGGCGTTACATTTTGCATCCGGTGCAGCATTGCCCTGCGTTGCGTTTTGCTTTGCTTCCCTGGCTGCCTTTTCTTGCGTTTCGTTTTGCAAAATTTGTTTTGCTGCATTTGTTTCTGAAACGTTAGATGCATTTTTCACTTCTACATCCGCTTTCGTAAACACAACCACGCAGGACAGTTCTTTGTCCTGAATGCGCTGCAGCATTTTCAAATCTTCGTCTGTAATGCCGGCGGTGCTGTCGATGACCAGGATGGCGATGTCGGTTTTGTTTAACACCTGCAAAGATTTCTGCACGCGAAGCTGTCCCAGTTCGCCGCTGTCGTCGATGCCGGCGGTGTCCATCATCAACACCGGGCCTAAGGGCAACAGTTCCATGGCTTTCAATACCGGGTCGGTGGTGGTGCCCGGCACGTCTGCCACCACCGCCAGTTTCTGCCCGGTCAGGGCGTTGATCAGACTGGACTTGCCTGCATTGCGTTTTCCGAATAAACCGATATGGACCCGTTCACCTGCCGGGGTTGCGTTTAAACTGCTCATGATGTCTCCTTTTCTGTCAGGTTACATATCCGAAAAATATAAAGATTATACCTATTTTAATGCAAAATGCATATTGCAATATTTCTCAAGATATTGTATAGTATAGCGTGTTTGCTTACAACATTATAACATGTGTTGGCAAATCAACAATAGTATGAGAATTCTGTTTCAGATAGTTTGTAAAGCGTGCTGATGGTTATAGAGGCGCTTTGAAAGCGTTTGCGTCACACATCGGTCAGGTAAAAATATATGAAAAGTGAACCGGGCAACAAAAAACTGAAGATACTGATCATGTCCGCCCCCATCGGCAGCGGGCACAGGATGGCTGCCGTTGCGTTGGAGGAAGCGCTGCTACGCCTGGAAAACGTAGAAGTGGTGCAGGGAAACGTGTTTGATTTCTTTCCCTCCGTCATCGGAAAAGCGTTTCTGAAATTTTACGGAACCGTTCTGAGATTTTGTCCGTTCCTTTATGAACTGTCCTACCGCTGGAGTAATCAGGGCGGCGGTTCCCTGTGGATGCGTAATATCCTTAACGGGATTTTGCTGCGCCTGGGCAAGGCATTTATTGAAGAAGTAAAACCGGATGTGGTGTTCAGCACCCACGCGACGCCAACGGGGATACTCTCATTGTACAAGCAGAAGTACGACCCGGATTTGTGGCTGGGTGTCGTGATAACCGATTTTACGGTGCATCGCTGGCTTGTATGTCCGGGGGTGGACGCTTATTTTGTGGCGGATGAAAAACTGTTTGGACAGATAAACGATGCTGCGGAACATTGCGACGTGAAGGCTGATGTTTCTGGTTCCTGTTCCGGTGACAACAATGGCAAACCGCAGGCAGAAAATGAAAAACAACCGGAAGCAGCCCCTGCGCTTTTTGCCAGCGGCATTCCGGTTCGCAGCGGGTTTGCGTTGCAAAATACCGTTGCGGAGTCGCGAACCGCTGTACGAAAAAAATACGGCTGGCCAGAGGATGCGTTTGTCTGTCTGTTAGCCGGCGGTGGAGGCGGTATGCTTCCGATGGAAGAAATTGTGCGGAGCCTGTTGGCCAGACAGTCTGAACCGGTTCATATTGTGGCGGTTACCGGGCATAATGATACGTTGCGCAAAAAACTGGAAGCCCTGTGCCACACGTTTACAAATCATTCTGTGGCTGCTGGCGCGGAAGATGAAACAATGCAGTCCCGCCTGCAGGTCCTTGGTTTTACAGACTGTATGCCGCAGCTGATGCAGGCGGCGGACGTGGTCGTTACCAAGGCGGGGGGAATTTCCCTGGCCGAGTGTCTGGCCTGCGGGGCCAACCTGTTGATTTATCGGCCGCTGCCCGGGCAGGAGCAGGGGAACACTGCGTTTTTGCAAAATGAATACGGCGTTGCGGCGGTAACGGACCTCCGCCAGTTGACAGAATATCTGGAACAGGTACGGACGGTTCCGGTTCCGGAGCGGCTTCGCCGGCAGGAACAGCAGAAAGCGTTGTACGGTCACCCGGAGGCAGCGCAGCAGATCGCGGAGTTCACGGTTACGCTGCATCGCTGCTGACCGTTGGCTGCAAAACACAGCAGCGTGTTTGTTCCCTGTTTCCAAACGTTGTACTCCCTTCCGTTCTATTACTGCTTTTTTACTATTTAATGAAGAAAAATAAAAAACACATTGACTTTATGATAGCGGTTGTGCTATGTATATTAAAGTAACATTATAATTGAATAAGGCAAATTAGGGCACCCAAATTTAAGAAAAGAGGCGGTTTTATGGAAAACTATTACTGGGCTGCACTGGGAGCTGCCAAAGGAATTGGCACGGCGCGATTACTGGCGCTGGTCAAGGCTTTTGGCAGCGCACAGAATCTGTATGAAGCGGAGGAAGCGGACATTCTCGCAACGGGAATTGTTTCTGAAAAAAGCGCTGCGCAGTTTGCGGAATGCAGAAAGGACAACGGGGACCTTCCGGAAAAGCTGCGGGAGCAGTGTGAACGGTTGGGTATTTCGGTTGTGCCTGTAACCGGTCCGGAATATCCGGAACGGTTGAAGCAGATTCTGCGTCCGCCTGTGGTTTTGTATGTAAAGGGAACCTTGCCGGACTGTCGTTACAGCATCGGCATGGTAGGATCCCGTCTGGCAGATGCGTATGGCACAAAGGTGGCAACTGCTTTTGGCAAAGCACTGGCAGCCGCCGGTGTGGTGGTTGTCAGCGGAGGCGCAAAAGGAATTGATTCGGCTTCCCATGCGGGAGCACTGCAGGGCGGAGGAAAAACTGTCGCCGTGCTGGGCTGCGGTGTGGATGTGGTGTATCCCCATACAAACGCAAAATTATTTGCGGCCATTGCGGAGAACGGGGCGCTTGTGTCCGAATATCCGCCCGGAACACAGCCGGAACGGTATCATTTCCCGGAACGTAACCGAATCATCAACGGCATCAGTCAGGGCGTGGTACTGATACAGGCTGCGGCCCGGAGCGGGGCGCTGATTACGGCGGAGTTTGCCATGGACGAAGGACGCGAGGTGTTCTGTGTTCCCGGCAATATTTTTACGGATAAAAGCGCCGGACCTCATAAACTGATCAAAGCCGGAGCCCGTCTGGTGGATTCCCCGAAAGAGATTCTGGAGGAATTGTTCCCGGAGTTAAGCGGCAGCTTGCATTCCAATCTGTTTTCCGGCTGCAGTGACGCGGCGCCGCTGCGTAAATGCCCGGAGGCCCACCGGAAAATTCTGGACCTGCTGACACAGGGACCGCTGACGCTGGAACAGATCGTGAATGCGTCGGGCTTCAGTATCGGGGAGGCCAGCGTTATGCTGCTGGAGATGCAGATGATGGGCTTTGTGCAGATGAATTCGGCGCAACAGTATTTCTGTAGCTGATGACGAAGTGTCCGTCTGCCGATATCGGTTACAACGGTTAAAGCCTGCTTGGTCATCGAACAAACGCATTTAATCAGCATCTCCTTAAATCTGGTTATTACCCAATATTTTATTACGGGAGGAAATATGAAAAAGAATTTGATTATTGTAGAATCACCGACCAAATCCAAGACGATCTCCAGGTTTTTAGGTAAAAATTATGCGGTGAAGGCATCCATGGGTCATTTGCGCGATCTGCCCAAGAGTACGCTGGGCGTGGATGTGGAGCATGATTTTACACCGAAGTACATCAATATCCGCGGAAAGGGTGACCTGATCCGCGAGTTAAAAGCAGAAGCTGCCAAAGCGGACAAAGTCTATCTGGCAACTGACCCTGACCGGGAAGGGGAGGCCATCAGCTGGCACCTGGCCCATATCCTGGGTCTGGATGATAAGTCCCCCTGCCGGATTGAGTTCCATGAAATTACATCCGGCGCTGTGAAAGAAGCGTTAAAGCATCCCCGTTCCATCAATATGTCAATGGTGGACGCGCAGCAGACCCGCCGGATCATCGACCGTCTCGTCGGTTACAAACTGAGCCCGCTGCTGTGGCGTAAGGTGCGCAAAGGCTTAAGCGCCGGCCGCGTACAGTCTGTAGCGGTAAAAATCATTGCTGACCGTGATAAGCAGATTGACGAATTTGTTCCGGAAGAGTTCTGGACCATCAGGGCAAAGCTTCGTGAAGAAGCCAAAGCTCCGCTGTTTGATGCAGAAGCAACCAAGAAAAACGGCCTGAAGCTGGAAGTGCATAACGCCCAGGAAGCCATGGCGGTAGAAGCTGACCTGAAAGAGGCCGCCTATAAAGTGGAAGCTGCGTTCCGCAAGACGGTATCCCGCCGCGCGCTGCCGCCTTTCACCACCAGCACCTTGCAGCAGGAAGCTTCCCATAAACTGAATTTCACGACCCGCCGCACGATGATGGTGGCCCAGCAGTTGTATGAAGGCGTTACCATCGGCAAAAGTTCTGCCGGTCTGATTACCTATATGAGAACGGACTCCACCCGGCTGTCGGAAGAGGCTGTGGCATCCACCCGCGAGCTGGTTACGCAGCTTTTCGGCGCCGAATACTGCCCGGAGAAACCCAATGTTTTCACCAACAAGAGAAACGCGCAGGATGCCCATGAGGCGATTCGTCCTACGTCTGTTGCACGGACGCCTTCTGAAATGGAACCGTACCTGACGAAAGAGCAGTTCCGTCTTTACAAACTGATCTGGGACCGTACCGTGGCCAGCCAGATGACACCGGCCGAGTACGAACAGACGACGCTGACCATTGGGGCAGGCGCTTATGAGTTAAAAGCCACCGGTTCGGTTATGACCTTTGACGGCCATCTGCGTCTGGCGGATAAGAAAGAATTGAACGCAGAGAAGCAGGCGGAGGTTCCGTTTATTAAATCCGGCACCGTATTGACCTTACATAAAGTTTTGCCCGGTGAACAGCATTTTACCGAGCCTCCGGCCCATTACACAGAAGCTTCCCTGGTCAAGAAGATGGAAGAGGAAGGCATCGGACGTCCTTCTACCTATTCGCCGATTATCCAGACGATCCAGACCCGGGGATATGTGGCGCGGGAAGGCAAGAAGCTGATGGCTACGGAACTGGGCATCAAAGTGGCAGATATGCTCACAGGGCATTTTGGTGATATCATCAATATTCCGTATTCGGCCCACATGGAAAATGAACTGGATGCCATTGCGGCCCACCAGGTGGAAAAGGAAAAGACACTTGCTGATTTTTATAAACCCTTTGAACAGTTGCTGGAAGAAGCGGACCGGGTGATTCCCAAGGATCCGCCTCCGCTGCAGTTAAGCGGGGAAAAATGCGAACTGTGCGGCAAGGATATGGTCATTCGTGAAGGCCGGTTCGGCAAGTTCCAGGCCTGCTCCGGTTTCCCACAGTGCCATAATACGAAACCGCTGCTGGTAAAAATCGGCGTGCCCTGTCCGAACTGCGGCGGTGAGGTAACACAGCGGCGGACAAAGACGGGTCGCGTGTTCTATGGTTGCGAGCATTATCCTGTCTGTGAGTTTACCTCTTGGGACAGACCTACCGAAAAACCCTGTCCGGTCTGCGGAAAACAGTTGCTGGAACGGGTGGAAGGAAATGGAAAAGTAAAATATTTCTGTTCCGACCCGGCTTGCACGAATGCAGCGCCGAAGCGGGTTGGACGCAGGAAAAAGGTGACGACTGCTTCGCTTATGGAAGCGGAAAACGGCGTGGCTGCAGAAAAGACGAAAAAAACTAAAACCCGCAGAAAAACCGCCAAAGCAAAAACGGCCGGAACGAAAAAACGGGGCAGGAAGCCAGCCGTTAAAAAAGCGGAAGAATAAGAACCGGCATGATAATAACCCGTTGGCAGGATAACAGTGGGAAAATATCTTTTTCTCACTGTTTGTGCCGCCGGCTGACGACGAAATGGAGAACCCTATGACAGAACCTATCTTTCCGGACCTGCCGGTGCATGTGATCGGGGCAGGACTTGCCGGCAGTGAAGCAACCTGGCAGATTGTGCGCCGGGGTATTCCGGTAATTTTGCATGAAATGCGGCCGGGAACAACCAGTCCGGCTCATAAAACCGAATATTTTGCGGAACTGGTCTGCAGCAATTCCTTCCGGGCCGGCAATGTGGAAAACGCGGTAGGGCTTCTGAAAGAAGAGATGCGCCGTCTGGATTCCCTCATCATGAAGGCTGCGGACGCTAACCAGGTTCCTGCGGGAGGCGCACTGGCTGTGGACCGGGAACTGTTCGCCAAAGCAGTGACAACTTTTATTCGGGAACATCCGCTGGTCACGGTGGTGGAAGAAGAAGTAACCGAACCGGAGAATCTGGAAGGCATCGTTATTTTTGCCAGCGGTCCCCTGACTTCCCCGGCGCTGAGCGAGGCAATCCAGCGCATCATCAAGGCGGAATATCTGCATTTCTTTGATGCGGCGGCGCCCATTGTAGAAGGGGATTCGCTGAATTACGATATTATTTACCGCGCGTCCCGTTATGACAAAGGGGAGGCCGCGTATCTCAACTGTCCCTTTTATACAAAGGAAGAGTATCTTGCGTTTTATGAAGCGCTGAAAGCGGCGGAAACGGCTGAGATCAAAGATTTTGAGCATAATGTGTTTGAAGGTTGCATGCCCATTGAGGAGATGGCGTACCGGGGCGAGGATACCATGCGTTTCGGTCCGCTGAAGCCCATCGGCTTACGGGATCCCCGCAATGGAAAAGAAGCGTATGCAGTGGTGCAGCTGCGGCAGGACAACGCGGCAGGGACGCTGTACAATCTGGTAGGTTTTCAGACCCATCTGAAATGGCCGGAACAGAAACGGGTGTTCCGTATGATTCCCGGCCTGGAAAATGCGGAATTTGTGCGCTACGGCGTGATGCACAAAAATACTTACCTGAATTCCCCGCAACTGCTGAATGCGGATTTCCGGCTGCGGACAAATCCCCGGTTCTTTTTTGCCGGACAGATGACCGGAGTGGAAGGCTATGTGGAATCGGCAGCTTCCGGCTTAATGACCGGTATTCAGGCTGTCTGTGCGTTGAAAGGGCTGCCTCCGGTTGAGTTCCCGGATATTACGGCTATGGGTGCGCTGGCTCATTACATCAGCAATCCGGTGGTTACGGATTTCCAGCCCATGAATGTGAATTACGGTATCATGCCGGCCCTGGAAAAACGGGTGCGCAAGAGAAGATTCCGGAATGAACTGCTGTCCCGGAGGGCGTTGGATGCGTTTGCGCAGGTGATTGCCCGGTGTTCGGAGTTGGATTGTCGCTGATGTAAGAATACACGGTTTAATTTTTTGTATAAACCAACGACTTTGAATATTCAAAAAATTCATTGTTGTTTTAAAAAAATAAGTTTGCTTATTTTCAAAAATCGTGGTACTATTAGTTGAATCTATCTCATATTGAATCAGTATTATAGAGACTACATATCGTTATACAGGGTATGGTTTGATAGGGAGTGGATTGTTTGTCGCAAGCAGAGCTGCGCAAAGAATGGGCTGAAAAATTTTATAATTATTTGTTAGTTGAAAAAAACGGTTCCAGACTGACAGGCGAGAATTATCGGAGGGATATTTCCGATTTTGAGCAGTTTATGATAGCCAAAGCTGGAACTGATTTTGCGTGGAATGAGATTCAGGTCATTCATATCCGTTCGTATCTTGCCTGGCTGAATCATGAGAATTATGCCAGACGGACCATTGCCAGAAGAATTTCTTCCCTGCGTTCCTTTTATAAATTTTTAATGCGGGAAGAGCACATCGGGCAGAATCCTTTTACCAAGGTCCGTACCCCCAAGTTGGATAAGAGGCTGCCGGTCTTTCTGGAAGAAACGGAAATCGATTCCCTTTTGGATCTGCCTGATGCCACACCGTTGGGATTACGTGACCAGGCGGTGCTGGAAATGCTGTATGCTACTGGCTGCCGCGTGTCGGAACTGGCGGGCCTGCATCTTTCTGATGTGGATTTGAGCGGGCTCTTTGTCCTGTTGCACGGCAAAGGCAATAAAGATCGTATCGTACCCATCGGGCATACCTGCAAAGATGCGCTGCTTCGTTATTATACCCAAAGCAGGGCTCCGTTAATGGCCAAGTATCATGTGGATGAGCATCAGTATGTGTTTGTCAATAACCGGGGCGGCATTCTGACAGACCGGAGTGTCCGCCGGATTCTGGATAAATATGTGCAAAAGCTGGCGCTGCAGAAAAATGTCAGTCCTCATACGATCCGGCATACTTTTGCAACCCATCTGCTGGAGCATGGCGCTGACTTGCGTGCCGTTCAGGAACTGTTAGGGCATGCAAGCCTGTCCACGACCCAGATATATACCCATATCACCAATGAGAGAATCAACAAAGTGTATCAGAAAAATTTCCCAAGAGCGTGAATCACAATAGGCTTTACAAATGGAGGTGCATGAATGAAATTATTGGAGAAGGCCCGTAAACTGAACCGGCTGATGCAGAACGGGGAACGTGTTAAATACAAAGAGGTTGCATTATTGCTGAAAAACCTGATTTCCAGCAATGTATATGTAATAGATGTAAACGGAACTATTTTGGGCTATAGTCTGCTGGATGAATTTGAATGTGGTGTCATGCGCGATATGGTGCTGGCTGACCAGCGTTTCCCGGAAAAATATATGGAACTTGTAAGGGAAACGACGGAGACCAATTCGAATATAAGTCACAAAGAACAGATGTGCTCTTTTATTGACGATAAAAAGTGCATGTATGGGGAGAAGCGGACTACCATCGTGCCTGTTAATGGCAATGGCGAACGCATTGCAACGCTGATTCTGGCCCGTTATGACCGGGACTTTAATGACGACGATCTGTTACTGGCGGAATATGCCGCTGCCGTGATCGGCGTGGAGATTTTGCGGGAACGCGAGGTGCAGGTTCAGGAAAACGCGCGCAAAAAGGCAATGGTGCAGATTGCGTTTTCCACACTTTCGTTTTCCGAATGGGAAGCAATCGTCAATATTCTTGCGGAACTGAAAGGTACGGAAGGTATCCTGGTTGCTTCTAAAATTGCGGACCGGGTAGGGATCACCCGTTCTGTTATCGTCAATGCGATGCGTAAATTTGAAAGCGCTAACCTGATTGAGACTAAATCGCTGGGAATGAAGGGTACCTATATTAAGGTTAAAAACGAATTCCTGTTGGAAGAGATTCGGAATCAGGATTGACGGTAGCAGTATGCGTTTGAAAACTGTCAGAGGATTAGATCGGTAAACTATGAGAAGCTTTTTCTATTTTTGGTCAGCGGTGGGCGTGCTGCTGACCGGTCTATATTGGCTGATGTACCGGCGTGGTTTTACATTTTTAAACCACGCTTTTGTTTTGTGTTTCTTTTTGTGTTTACCGTTGCTGTTCTGCGCGGTCAATGTATGGGGACCGTCCCTTGCGATAGAACCCCGTTTATTGAGGCCGTTTGCCTTTTTGGGCGGATACTGGCTGGCGTTTTTCCATTATTCGGTTTACGCAGGAATTTTGTACATACTGCTGCGGCTGGCCGGTTTGCTTGCAGGGAACGGCGCCGCCTGGCAACACGCATATACCCTGTATGCCAAAGGGGCTTTTGTGGTTGTTATGGCAATTCTGGTTTACGGCGCCTGGAACGCGGTGCATCCCGTGGTACGGGAAGTGGAACACGATACCGGGAAGAACCTGCCTCAGCCGGTGAAGATCGTGCTGGTGACGGATATCCATCTGGGTTCCCTGTTCGGACGGCAGTATGCGGTAGAACTGACGGAGCTTATTAACCGCCAGAATGCAGACGTGGTTCTGTTTGGCGGCGACCAGGTGGACAACAGTCTTACCTATCTGTTGCGGGAAAAAAGTTATGAGCCGCTGCAAAATATTAAAAGTAAATACGGCGTGTATGGTATTTTAGGCAATCATGACCATTTTGACGGGCGGATTCAGACGGAATTGGAACTGTTTCATTCCGTCGGTTTTCATATGCTGGTGGATGAAGCGGTTGATCTGCCCTGTCACATTCACCTGGTAGGTCTGAAAGATTATCGCAGCGAACCGCGCAATCCGTATTTGGAAAAACTGGCGGGTACAGATCCCGGAAAAGCAAATTTGCTGCTGGAACACCAGCCCCGGCGTTTTTGGGAAGCGGAGAAGGCCGGCTACGATTTATATATGGCAGGACATACCCACGGCGGCCAGCAGGCTCCACTGAATTTCGTAACGAAACGTATGTACCTGCTGGATTACGGCAGTAAAAAGTTCGGCAACATGTTGGGCATCACTTCCTGCGGTTATGGTTTGTGGGGGTCGCCGGTGCGTATCGGCAGCACCCCGGAAATTGTTGTAATCACATTGAAGTAGATTTTTGTTGCTTGATAATGCGGGCGGGATAGTTTTTTCTTCAGTTTACTAATATAATTGTTTAAGCTACTTAAACGGAAATACAGACGATGAACGATAAAAAAATGTTGGGCAACCTTTTGCTGTTACTGACGGCCATGATCTGGGGCACGGCCTTTGTATTCCAGCGCGTGGGCATGGACAGCATAGAGCCGATTACATTTAATGCGGCGCGTATGGCTCTGGCCGCGGTGATGGTAGGCGCGCTGGCGTTTGGCTTGCGGCAGAGAAAAGATAAAGACGTTTTTCCGGACGGCTCTGCCGGCCTGTCTGCCCCTGCGGCAGCAGACAACGCTGCGGCGAATGAAAATGAAAGCGAACCGACATGCAGTCAGACAGTAACAGGCGGTATCTGCTGCGGTCTGTTTTTAACGGCGGGCAGTGTGTTCCAGCAGATGGGCGTAGTGTATACGACCGCAGGCAAGGCCGGGTTTATTACCGCAATGTATATGCTGCTTGTGCCGATCCTGAATTTTCTTTTGTTCAAAAAGAAAAATTCCTGGCTGGTATGGCTGGCTGTGTTTTTTGGGGTGGGCGGTATGTACCTGTTGTGTGTGAAGGAAGATTTCAGCCTGACCCTTGGCGATATGCTGGTCTGCATCTGTGCGCTGATGTTCAGCGGTCATATTTTGTGCTGCGATTACTTCGTAAAACGGGCTAATCCCATTGAACTGGCGGCCCTTCAGTTTACCACGGCAGCGGTTGTTTCCGCCGGGATAGCATTCTGCATCGAAACACCGCATTGGGCAGGCATCCTGTCTGCCGCCGTTCCGATTTTGTACTGCGGCGTGGTTTCGGGCGGCATCGGCTACACATTGCAGATCGTGGCCCAGAAATTTACGGATCCCACCATAGCTTCGCTGCTCATGAGCCTGGAGTCAGTTTTTGCCGTCATTGCCGGAGCGCTTTTGCTGGGCGAGCAGATGAGTTCCCGGGAACTGTTAGGCTGTGTGGTACTGTTTGCCGCCACAATTTTGGTACAGATTCCGCTGCCGGAACGGGCAGAAACCTGAAGAAAATATCCGTGTGTTCCTGATATCCGGTGAGAGTCGGCGGGAGATGGTAAAATATGGTGATACTCGCTGGAAGCAGTAAAGTAATCAGGGAGACAGTACATCATACTGGAATGAACTGGACATGGCTCATCGTATTTTGTGTACAATATACTTTTAATAAACCCGCTTCGTTTTTACAAATAGTGTAATATCTATTACACTATTTTTTTTGCGGCTTGCCCATGCATGCTTTATAATTGATATCTATAGGGAGAACATTTTTAGAAAGCGGATTGCATTGTGTTTCCTTATAACAACTGTGAAATAGGGGGAAAAGAACATGAAGATTTCGGAACGGGCGCTGGGAATGGAGACTTCTCCGATTCGGAAGCTGGCGCCTTACGCAGAAGCAGCCAAACAGAAAGGGAAGAAGATTTATCACCTGAATATCGGGCAGCCGGACATTGCTACTTCGCCAAAGTTTATGGAAGCTATCCGTAAGTTTGACCAGAAGGTTGTGGCTTATGGCAATTCCCAGGGAGATCCCAACCTGATCAAAGCCATTCAGAAATATTATGACGACTGGGGCATGCATTACGAAACCAAGAATATCTATGTTACCAATGGCGGCAGCGAAGCTCTGGAAATGGCAGTGTTCAGTCTGTGCGATCCCGGGGATGAGATTCTGGTGTTTGAACCGTATTATGCAAATTATACGACCTTTGCCAAACTGGGCAGCGCTAAAATTACGGCCGTTCCTACCAGTGCAGAGGACGGGTACCGCCTGCCGGATCAGGCAACTGTGGAAAAATATATTAATGACAAAACCAGAGCTATCCTGCTGACCAACCCGGGCAATCCTACCGGCGTAGTCTATAACAAACAGGAAATGGATATGATTGCGGAAGTTATCAAAAAGTACAACATTGCTCTGATTTCCGACGAAGTGTATCGTGAATTTGTCTATGACGGAACGTATACCAGCTTTGGCACCTACAAAGAGCTGGAACAGAACCTGATCATGGTGGACTCCGTTTCCAAACGGTACAGCGCCTGCGGCGCCCGTATCGGCTGCATTATCACGAAAAACACCGAACTGTGTGCCCAGTTTATGAAACTGTGCCAGGCCCGTCTGTGTGCTCCGGCAGTAGAACAGGTCGGTGCGGCAGCCTTGTACGATACGCCGGCTTCATATCTGGAAGAAGTTAACAAAGAGTACAAAAAGCGCCGTGATACCATTGCGGCCGGACTGGCAAAGATTCCAGGCCTGGTTTCGTCCCAGCCGAAAGGGGCGTTCTATGTAATGGTCAAGTTCCCGGTAGACGATGCGGAAAAATTTGCTATCTGGATGCTGCAGGACTTTGACATGAACGGCGAAACGGTTATGATCGCACCCGGCAACGGGTTCTACGCGACACCGGGGAAAGGTGTGGACGAAGCCCGCCTGGCCTACGTGCTCAACTGTGAAGATCTGGAAAAGGCGATGGCGTTGTTGGCTGAAGCCGTAAAACAGTATCCGGGACGCAAAATCTGAATAAGCGGGAACAATAGTAAATCAGTATTCAGGGCTTAAAATCTGAATGAAGAGGACAGGGATTTGCTGAACTGAATTGCATTCGACTGATTTGCGTCAGAATTTGTGAAAAATAGCATTATACCATTAATTTAATCAAATAAAAAACAGGCAGTTGGCATTATACCAGCTGCCTGTTTGATATTTAATCAGCGGCTCCTTAAGGAAATTATGCTTTGCCGGAGCAGTTCAGCACGTCGCGCATCTTATGGGCGACCATGGCTTTGATGGCTTCCCGGGCCGGTCCCAGATATTGACGGGGATCGAAGTCACCGGGGTGCTCCGTGAAGTATTTGCGGATGGATGCCGTCATGGCCAGACGCAGGTCCGTGTCAATGTTGATCTTGCAGACACCGAACGTTCCCGCTTTCAGCAGCATGTCTTCCGGAACGCCCTGGGCTCCGTCCAGTTTGCCGCCGTACTTGTTGCATTCTTCTACGAACGAAGGAATGACGGTAGAAGCGCCATGCAATACCAGCGGGTAACCGGGCAGCATGTTGGTGATCTTCTCCAGGCGGGCGAAATCCAGTTCCGGTTTGCCTTTAAATTTGTAGGCGCCATGGCTGGTGCCGATGGCAATAGCCAGGCTGTCGCAGCCGGTACGTTCCACAAATTCTACGGCCTGATCCGGATCCGTGTAAGTGGCGTCCTTGGCAGCAACCTTTACGGCATCTTCCACGCCGGCTAGTTTGCCAAGTTCCGCTTCTACGACCACGCCTTTGCTGTGGGCATAATCTACCACACGTTTGGTCAGTTCAATGTTTTCTTCAAAAGGATACTTGGAACCGTCGATCATAACGGAAGTGAAGCCGCCGTCCACGCAGTCTTTGCAGATTTCAAAATCAGCGCCGTGATCCAGATGCAGGCAGATGGGCAGACCGGTGTCTTCTACTGCTGCTTCCACCAGCTTGGTCAGATAAATATGCTTGGCATATTTGCGGGCGCCGGCGGAAACCTGCAGGATCAGCGGAGCCTTTTCCTGTATGGCGGCTTCCACGATGCCCTGGATGATCTCCATGTTGTTAACGTTGAACGCACCAACAGCATAGTGTCCTTCATAGGCTTTTTTGAACATTTCTTTTGTGTCAACTAATGGCATAAGATAATCCTCCTTGCGTAATAAACTTTTCCTGACAGTTTCGTTCTATAAATAAATTATAGCATATAATGCGTCAGACGGCACACACTATTTTGACTTCTTTTCTAAATTAAAATTTGCGTTAATTAAAATTTCAAATTTCTATGCGACATGAAACTGTCTCTTTGAAGAAGAGGTCGTAAGGAAATGCTGATTAAAGAAATACAATCACTGGCTGGCATTTTGCCAGGCCCGATTCAAATCTTCCGGCAATGCGGAAGCAACTTCTAATGTGGTGTGGGTCCATGGGTGCACGAAGGCAATCCGGTATGCGTGCAGACCGTGCCGTTGGGGAGGCCCGGGGATATTTCCGTACAGATTATCATGCCAGAGAGGGCAGCCTATGCTGGCAAAGTGTACCCGGATCTGGTGGGTCCGCCCGGTGTAAAGACGGCAGCGTACCAGAGAAAGATGTGTTTGCCGTGATGCAGAAGATACTGTGTCTGCAGGCAGACCGGCAGCATCCAAATACGGTGCTATCGCAGTCGGTTGTTCCACCTTAAAGTCAGATGATGAAACAACCCAGTATTCTGTTTTGCAGGGTTTGCCTTCGGGATTGATCTCCCGTTCGATGATGCTGCCCGGTTTTCGTGCGATTGGATAATCAATGATT
>ONAV01000050.1 GCA_900315925.1 uncultured Selenomonadales bacterium
GATCGCTACCATGACGGTAAATACTGACCGGATGCGGTGGGCGGTGTCTCACGATTTTTCCAATGCTACGGATCTGGCAGACTATCTGGTCCGGAAAGGACTGCCGTTCCGCAAGGCCCATGCGGTAGTGGGACAGTGCGTGGCCTATGCCATTAAAGAACATAAATTCCTGCTGGACATGACGCTGGATGAATATAAGCAGTTCTGCGAACTGTTTGAGCCCGACCTGATGCAGGCCCTGGATCCGGAACACTGCGTTAATGCCCGGGTTTCTTACGGAGGCCCCAGCTACGTGGAAAACGACAAGCAGCTGGAGAAAGGCGAAGCGATCCTGAAAGAACAGGAAGAAACGCTGAAGGCATTGCGGGAAAAAATCTGAGAAAGACAAAAGTGAAAAGGCCGGCAGAGGAAAAAGACCGGCCTCCATGCAGATGAACGGCTCAGCGTCTCCTTACATAAAGCTGACAAGCTCTTTTGTCTGAAGATTTTCAATTTTTTTGAAGATTTTCAGCAAAAGGGTTTGTTTTTTATGGCGAAATTTACTATAGTTTGTTATAATAAAATGTACAGGTTTATGACAATTCAAATTTTAGCTGTTTATAGAAAGACAGGGTGAATCCATTGCTGGAACAATTTCAGGCATTAGCAAGGACGATAGGTATCCTGGATATAGTCGATACCGGTCTTGTTGCTTTTTTTCTGTACAGAATTTATATCATGCTGAAAAATACCAGGGCTGCGGCATTAGTCAAAGGACTGATGGTGCTGGCATCCCTGGTTATCGTCAGCAAATGGCTGAACCTTCACGTCATCAACTGGATTCTGGAAAAAGCCATAACCATGATGATGGTTGCGCTGCCCGTGGTTTTCCAGCCGGAACTGCGCCGCGCTTTGGAGCAGATTGGCCGGGGCCGTTTGTTCCGCAAACGGATTGAACTGGATGAAGCGGAATTGAAAGATATGATCGAAACGGTAGCTAACGCTACGGTTATCATGGGACAGCGGAAAATCGGCGCCCTGATCGTCTTTGAACGGGCGGTAGGTTTGGAAGAGAGAATTGAAACCGGTGTTGCCATTGACGGTCTGGTGACGGACAGTCTGTTGCTGAATATCTTTGAAAAGGATACGCCCCTCCATGACGGTGCGGTCATTATCCGGGGCAACCGGATTGTGGCGGCTTCCTGCCTGCTTCCCCTGACTGAGGCCAGAGGGCTGAGTCAGGAGCTCGGCACACGGCACCGGGCTGCTATCGGTATTTCGGAGCAGTCGGACGCCCTGGTAGTGGTTGTCAGTGAGGAGACGGGTACGGTTTCAGTCACCCGTAATGGTGAGATTTACCGCTATCTGCGGCGGGAAGATGTGGTAGATATGCTGGAGTCCGCTTTAATGGGACATCACCATTTTACGTTTAAACAGTTGGTCCTGGAAAAACTGGATGATTATCGTAATAAAAGAGCGAATGAAGCAAACGACGCCAGTAAGATTGCAAAACCGGGAGGAAAATCATGATCAACAAGAACGCTGAGAATCGTGATAAATGGTTCGCCCGGTTCATGTGCATATTCATCGCCTGTTGCCTGTGGGTATATGTGATGAGCGAGCAGAATCCTATCGTGGAAAAGGAGTTCGCGATTCCGCTGGCTTCCCGTAATCTGGCGGAAGGGATGATCGTGTTCAATGTTCCTGAAAAAGTCAGTGTGCGGGTAAGGGGCACACGAACCGCGCTGGCGAATATGCCCGAAAGCGATATTTTTGCTTTTGTGAATTTAAGCAAGCTTTCTGTGGGTACACATACGATCCTGGTCAATGCCCGCTTTGCCAGGGGGGATGTAATTCAGGTGACACCGCCTGCTGTCAACCTGTTTATTGATATGAAGAAAGACAAGATTGTGCCTGTTACGGCAGAAATTGTCGGTTCTCCCAATAAAGATTTTGCGGTGGATTCGCACCTGCTCACTCCGTCGGAGGTCAAAGTGGAAGGCGCTGCCACCCGTCTGGAAGCGTTGGATAAGGTTTTCGTGCCGGTGGATGTGGGTGGCCGCAGCGAAGAATTCGCTGTGACGCAGAAACCGCTGGCTGTGGCAAAGGACGGTATGGATATGCAGGATGTGACCATTGATCCCGCAGAGATCATCGTCCGGACAAAACTCAAAAAACGTATCCAGACTGCTACCTTACCTGTCAAGATTGCCTATAAAGGTGAACTGGCAGAAGGACTGAAAGTCACCAGCGCTACGGTCAATCCGTTTAAGGTTACCGTTTCCGGCACGCCTTCGGTGATCGAGAATCTGAAAGAACTGGATCTGGAGCCGGTGGAACTGGAAAAGATAAGCAAAAATGCCACGGTGCCGGTGAAAATCATATTACCCGAGGGGGTAAGCGCGTCCAGGCAGACCGTTGATGTGGATGTGACGGTGGATGGGGCTGGCGCGGAAAAAACAAATGAATAGTATCTGAAACTGCAGAGGAAAGAGCTTTGTGAGTTTACCGGCTGTCTGAGCAACTGGCGGGATAAACAGCTCTTTCCTTTTGAAATTGTAGTAACTGCGAGTGTTTTGAAAAATTATGTTACGCGATTTAATCGACGCGTTTTACATGTAGGGCGGATACAGGAGAAATAATACAATGACGCTGATACGGCTGCGGGTCAACGATATACGTGTAAGCCTGCGGAAAGAAAAAACGTTAAAAGAGTGTGTGGCAGACAAACTGGGAGTCAGACAGAACGCATTGCAGAAAGTGCAGGTATTGCACCGGGCCGTGGATGCGCGTCGTAAGAATAACATCGGTTTGCTGTATCATGTGACTGTGGAAGCGGATCTTCCGCAGTCTGTAACCCGGAAAATACTCAGCCGGCCGGGGGTAAGTGAATTTATACCCGCGCAGCCGGAAGCTCCGCAACTGGGAGAAACGCCTCTGGCAGATCGTCCGGTTATCATCGGCGCCGGACCGTCTGGCCTTGTGGCAGCGTTGGAACTGGCGAAATACGGATATCGGCCTGTTGTGCTGGAACGGGGGCGGGCTCTGCATAAACGAGTAGAAGATGTGGACCGTTTCTGGCGCACCGGTCAGTTTGTTCCCACGTCCAATGTACAGTTCGGTATGGGAGGGGCAGGTACTTTTTCAGACGGAAAGCTGACCACCCGGGTCAACGATCCGGTGATGGCCGATATTTTGCAGGCTTTTGTGAAAGCCGGAGCCCCGCCGGAAATTCTGACCGAACACAAGCCCCATGTGGGGACGGATAAACTGCGGGCTATGGTGCAGGGGCTGGCAGCGGAGATTCAACGGTGTGGCGGTGAGATCCGGTGTGAGACACAGGCTGTTGACTTTTTAATAAAAAATGACAGGCTGACCGGGCTGCTGCTGAATGATGGAACGACACTGGCGACGGAAACGGTGATTCTGGCCTGCGGCCACAGTGCAAGGGATACCTACAAGGTGCTGGCAATGAAAGGCGTGGGGATGGAAGCAAAAGCCTTTGCCATAGGCGTTCGTGTGGAACATCCCCAGGTGCTGATCGATAAAGCCCAATATGGAGATTTTGCCGGACACCCGCGGCTGGGTGTAGCGGATTATGCGCTGGTTTATCATACGGAGGACAAAAAACGCGTGGCCTATTCCTTCTGTATGTGTCCGGGCGGTCAGGTGGTGGCGGCAGCTTCCGAGGAAGGCGGCGTTGTGGTCAACGGCATGAGTCTGTACCGGCGGGACAGCGGGATTGCCAACAGCGCCCTGGTAGTGAATGTGACTCCTGACGATTTTGGCACGGATCCGCTTGCGGGGGTCGCATTCCAGAGAAAATATGAAGAAATGGCCTTTGTGACAGGCGGTAAAAACTATAAAGCCCCTGCCCAAAGCGTACAAAGCTTTTTGCAGGGGACACTTCCTACGTTACGGGACGCACAGAATTACCTGGCAGAGTCAGCCATACATTATCGGGATGACAGGCACCCGGAAGAAAACGATGCGTCCTTATCCGTCGCGCTGCCCAGCTACCGCCCCGGTGTAAGGCCGGCTGCGTTGGAATCCGTTCTGCCTCCTTATGTGAGTGACACATTAAAGCAGGGGATACAGTATTTCGGCCGCAGGATCCAGGGCTTTGACGGTCCGTCAGGTATCCTTACGGGAGTGGAAACCCGGACTTCGGCGCCGTTGCGGATTGTGCGCGGAGCAGATTATCAGAGCGTGACCCATGTGGGCCTTTATCCCTGCGGCGAAGGCTGCGGATACGCAGGAGGTATTATGAGCGCGGCGCTGGACGGTTACCATGTGGCCCGGGCGATTATGAAACGGTATAAACCCTTTTAAGAAGTCAGGAACAAAAGAACTGATGCCTGAATGATCAGCGCATCAGCCTGAAAAGGTGAACAGAAAATAAAACGAGTTGTAACAACGGCTTATGGAAGCATTGTTACAACTCTTCTTTTTTGCTTTCGTATTCCCTGAGCAGGCTGCGGTAAAGCGCCCAGGCTGAGTAGCAGTCCGCCAGGGCCCGGTGTTCTCCTTCTGCCTGAAGATTATAATACTTCATCAGCGCGTCCAGACCGAATTTTCCACCTGTCTGGGTAGGAAGCAGGCGTTTGGCGATGCGTTCCGTGTCCAGAAATCTGGGCAGGAAAAGATCCTTGCGGTGAAACCGGCGGCAGGCCATGTTGATATTCATGATGTCGTTATAGCCGATGTCGTGGCCTAACACGATACTGTCGCCAACAAACGAGAAAAATTCATCCAGTACATCTGGCAGCTTTGGTTTGTCTGCCAGCATATCTTCTGTGATTCCGGTTATGGCGACCACTCGTCTGTTCAGTTTGGTGATAGGCTTTACCAACTGCTGGTAAATATCCAAAATGTCACCGGACGCAGAGACCCGGATCGCGGCAATTTCGGTGATGTCCTCTTCCAGAAAGCCGGCGCCTTCCAGGTCAAACACAACGAAACTGCAACGGCAGGGATTGGGAATCTCATTTTTGTTGACCCGGTTCTGCACCTGTCTGCGCCAGTTTTGCCGCCGCTTTTTGGCCAGCGCAAGCTGTTTCTGTCTGGGCGTCATGGCGACAGGCTGTTTTTGTCTGGGTGTGATTGCTTCTTCTTTCATATTTCCATCCTGATTGTAAAATAGAACTGCAACCATTATACCATATCTGACAGATGGTTCCAAATGAAATATTCCGTCCGACAGCAATGAGTTTTATGGAATGCTGGAAATTTACGCTGAATTTGTCTTAGAAACTGGAAAATGAGCAGAATATAGAGTATAATTATATAAAACAGCAGTTATAATTGTACCCGAGATTATTAAACCTACTTTTATTTGCGAGGTCAGGACAGATGTCACGGCGCGGAGCATTGTATCAGGCGGTCGTTTTAATAAGCTTTCTTTTATCTGTGAGCCTGCTTCCGGTAATGGCGGAGGCAGAGCATCACCGGTCTTTGTTTGCGTCTTATAAGGAGACGCTGTTTCACAGCGGGAACGGCATGCTGTCCGATGAAGCAAATGCCATTGCCCAGAGTCATGACGGTTATTTGTGGATCGGAAGTTATGCGGGGTTGATGCGATATAATGGTCAGTCCTTTCAGCAGATGAAGGATGAAAACAACCAGGCGATCGTCCGGGTGAGCTGCCTGTTTGAGGATTCCCGGCAGCGCCTGTGGATCGGTACCGCGGACGAGAGCCTGTATTGCTATGAAGACGGGCTGATCCGCAAAAAAGAAGAAATTACTGCCACTAACCAGAAAGCCATTGCGGAAGACCGGGAGGGAAGGATCTATGTGGCTGCCGCCAACGGTGTGGCCGTCTATAATGAAAAGGCCAGGACGCTGCAGCGGTGGATCGAAGACCCGCGGTTGCAGCGCCATATGGTTGTTTCCCTGGCAGCGGAAGACATCGGAAGGATCTGGGGGGTAACCTATGACGGCGATGTATTCCTGCTGGATGATCAGCGGGTAATCGCATACTTTGACAAGCGTTATTTTAACGGATACTATCCCAATCATGTTTTTTGTGACAAGGATGGCATCATCTATCTGGCAACGACGGGCAATGCGATTCTTCGCCTGGATACGTATGTCAATCAATATACAGACGGGGAAGATCTGCGGATTCGGACATTTGCCACCGGAGAGCTTGAAGACCACCGTGGTCTGTGTCAGGATCAGGCCGGGCGTCTTTTAGTCTGTGCCCGTAACGGACTGGGCTATTTTGATCGGGACATGGTATTCCATAAGGTTGAGGGAGGACTGTTTGAATCTTCTGTGGAACAGATCATGCAGGATAATTATGGCGGTTACTGGCTGGCGTCTTCCAACAGCGGCGCGCTGCATATTGCCCGGACCCGCTTTACGGATATTTCCGCTATGGCGATGCTGCCGGAGGTTACCTATAATGCAGTGATAAAATATCAGGGCCAGCTGTATCTGGGGGCGAATAACGGCCTGCATATCCTTGACAGCCAGTACAACGTGATCCACAACCCTCTGACCCGGATGCTGCGGGGGACGCGTGTGCGTTATTTTGCGGAAGATACAAATGGAAATCTCTGGATTGCCACGTATCGCAGGTTCGGATTACTGCGTTATAAAGACGGGCAATGGCAGAAGTGGAGCGTTGCGGAAGGCATGCCTACCAACAAGATCCGTACGCTGCTGGTGCGCAAAAACGGGGATATTGCGGTAGGAACCGGAGACGGTCTTGTTATTATGCGTAATAATGCGATACACCGTATCTATGACCGTGATACCAGTGCGGTGGAAAATGGGGTCATCCTGTCCCTGTGTGAAGATCCCCAGGGCAATCTGTATATTGGCAGCGACGGTGACGGAATCTACAAGCTGGAAAAGGATAATACCGTCCAGGCGATTCCCATGGCAGACGACGGAAACCGGCTGGGATCCGTTATTTCCATGAAATGGGATACCCGGCAGAACGGGATGTGGATCAACAATGGCAGGGGCGTTTACCTTATGAAAGATGACATGATCCATAAGGTTGACACAGGTTCCCTGAACGTCAGCAATCTTTTGGAAGTGGTGCCTTCCGCAGATCATCTGATGGAGGAACGTCTGTATCTGTTTTCTTCGCAGACGGCCCAAAGCATGGATGTGGCAGAGTTGTTGAATCCCCATGTGGAAAAGAGCGAGAGGATGAAGTCGTATCATTCCATCTCTTTCGAAAATACGCAGGATTCTTCCCTGACTATGAATGCCTGCCATTACTATGCTCCGGAAGAACAAAAGCTGTATCTGGCCTGTTCCCGGAACGTGCTGACGCTGGATGAACTGAAAAACTGGGAAGGGGCCGCGCAGCCCCGGGCGATGATCGACAGTATCCAGATCCGGATGCCGGATGGCAATGTGATTAACGCCTCCTATAATCAGGAGATTATCATTCCGCAGGATTTCAGCCAGCTGGATATTACGTTTGGCGTATTGTCTTTAGCCGGGGTAAACAGCGACCTGTATTATTACATGGAAGGTTACGATACCAAGCTGATACACGTGGAAGGCAAACAGAGCCATGAAATGCACTATTCCACGCTGCCGGGGGGGAAGTACGTGTTCCACGTACTGGCCAGAGGCCGCGACAATTCCTTCCAGAGCGAAATGTCTGCCTCCTTTAATAAACCCAAAACCCTGGCGGAAGAAACCTGGATGCGCGCTCTCATTTTGGTTGTGGGCGGCTGGCTTCTGATCCGGTTTACGTATTTGTATACGAAAAAACGGAATGAGAAGAAACTGGCAGAAGCGGAAGCCAGACGTAAACTGGAAGAAGAGTTTACAGAGCGTACCATTCTGATGATGTCCAATACCATTGACGCCAGAGACCAGGATACCAACGGCCATTCCCGCCGGGTGGCCCAGTATACGGTAGAGATTGGAAAACAGGAAGGGCTGCCTGTTGATGAATTAAGAGAGTTGTACTATGCGGCCTTACTGCACGACATTGGCAAAATAGCCATTCCGGATAATATTTTGAATAAACCCAGCAAACTGACCGATGAAGAATATGGAGTGATTAAGAGTCACACCAGCCGGGGTGCGAATATTCTGAACCAGATGAAAAATCAGCGGCTGGCTGACGGGGCCCACTATCATCACGAACGGTATGACGGCAGGGGCTATCCGGAAAAACTGGCCGGGGAAGCAATTCCGCCTTACGGACGTATGATTGCCGTGGCCGACGTGGTAGACGCCATGTACTCGAAGCGGGTGTATAAATCAGGTATCACCATGGATGTTGTCATTGCAGAACTGAAACGTTGTGCCGGCACGCAGTTGGATCCCCGGTATGTGGAAGATATGGTACATATCCTGGAGAACGGTTTTGTTGCGGATGAGAACCGGGAAACAATGTTTGATAATGAGTAAGGAAGAGAAAAGTGTAATGAAAAAGACAGGGATTGTTTATCAGCTTGTTGCTTTTTGCTGTTGCCTGCTGAGTTTTTGCTTTGCGGGCCGGGCACTGGCGGTAGAAAATCAGCGTTCCATGTTTGCTGCTTACAAGCAAACACAGTATAATTCGGCGAATGGGATGCCTTCCGATGAAGCGAATACCATTACCCAGACCCGGGACGGATATTTGTGGATCGGCAGTTATTCCGGCCTGATGCGTTTTAACGGTCAGGTCTTTCAAACGATGAAGGATGTTGACGACCAGATCATTTCCCGGGTTCGCTGTCTGTATGAAGATTCCAAACACCGGTTGTGGATCGGAACTACGAACGATGGAGCGTATTGCTACGAGAACGGTCTGATCCGCCAGACCGACAGTATCCGTGCCACCAACCAGAGAGCTATTACGGAAGATAAAGAAGGGCGAATTTTAATTGGCGCGGCGGAAGGCGTTGCCATTTATGATGAACGGCAGGCTGAACCGTTATCCTGGATCGAAGATCCCCGCCTGAAGAATCATATGACGGTTTCTCTTACGGAGGATCTGGAAGGAAGAGTCTGGGGCGTTACGTATGACGGGGATGTGTTTGTCCTGAAGGATGCCAGGATTGCTGCGTACTTTCCCAAAACGGGATTTAAGGGACAATCGCCGAAACATGTTTTTTGTGATATAAACGGCGTTGTGTATCTGGCAACATCCGGTAATACGGTCATGCGTGTGGAAGACTCTTCAGATGCGGCATTTTTATCTGAAAACCTGAAAGTTACTGCGTTTAGCACCGGCAAAATCGAGAATCACAGTTCCCTGTATATGGATCATGAAGGGAAACTGATGGTCTGTGCTAACAACGGGTTCGGTTTTTTTGATAAGAGTATGCAATTCCATGAAGCGGAAGGCGGACTGTTCAATTCTTCCATTGAAAAGATTATTCAGGATTATCACGGGAACTACTGGCTGGCCTCTTCCCGTTCCGGCGTGCTGAACATTGCACGCAGCCGGTTTACAGATGTATCGGGAATGGCTATGGCTCCCAAGGATGTATATAATGCGGTCATTAAATACCGCGGCGACCTGTATATGGGAGCGGACAACGGTCTGTACGTGATGGATGCGCAGCAGAAGCTGATATCCAATCCGTTAACGGAGCTGTTAAAAGGAATCCGTATCCGTTACTTTGCGAAAGACCGGGAGGATGCCCTGTGGATCGCTGCTTATAATAAGTACGGGCTGATTCGGTATAAAGACGGGCAGTGGAAGAACTGGACAAGAAAGGATGGCCTGCCTTCTGATAAAGTGCGTTCCCTGCTGGCTCTTCGCAACGGTGATATGGCTGTGGGTACCGGGAACGGACTCGTCATCATGCACGACGGCGCGATCCATAAGACCTATACCCGTTCAACGCACCGGGAAATGGCCAATGGCGTCATTCTTTGCCTGTGTGAAGATCCGGACGGCAACCTTTACGCCGGCAGTGACGGATCCGGCGTCTATAAAATCAGGACAGACGGTACGGTCAGGGCACTGCCTTTGGCGAAGAATGGCGATAACCTCGGCTCCATCCTGTCCATGGAATGGGATGAGAAACGAAACGGCATGTGGATCGGCAACGGCAATCATGTTTATTTCATGCAGGGAGAAGATGTAGTAAAAATTAACACGGGCAAGCTGAATTCGGTAAATCTGTTTAAAATCGTGCCCTACGGCGACAGGCTTTCCATGTTTTCTTCGCAGATGATTCAGAGCGTGAATATCGCTGATTTGCTGGATCCCAACGTAGAAAAAACAGAACGGATGAAGTCGTACAGCTCCACACGGTATGATAACACACTGAACTCTTCCCTAACGGTTAACGCTTGTCATTACTATGACCCGGAAGAGCAAAAGGTTTATCTGGCCTGCTCCCGCAATGTGTTGGCGATGGATCTCAATTATAATATTAGAAATTATGTTATTCCCTATGCGGTCATCGACAGCATCCAGATCCATATGCCTGACGGCAGCGCGGCCTATTATCCGACCAACCGTGATATTGATATTCCGCAGGACTTTACCCAGTTGGATATCAAGTTCAGTATCCTTTCCTTTGTCAATTCCCAGAGTGAACTGTATTATTATCTGGAAGGATACAACCGGATGCCGATCCGCAATGAAGGCGGCAATTCCCATATCACCCGTTATTCCACGCTGCCGGGTGGGAATTACACATTTCATGTGATTTCCCAAAGTCAAAATGATCCGTCCAAGCGACACGAAGCGACAATCAAACTGCACAAAAAGAAGAAGCTGTCAGAAGAAACCTGGGCACAGGTTGTGGGTGCGGTGCTGGCATTGGGTCTTGTGGGCGGGATCGTATATCTTGTCATGAAAAAACGCGCCGCTAAGAAACTGGCGGAGGCGGAAGCAAAACGGAAACTGGAAGAAGAGTTTACAGAGCGGACGATTCTTACGATTTCCAATACCATCGACGCAAAAGACGAATATACCAACGGTCATTCCCGCCGGGTGGCGCAGTATGCGCTGGAAATCGGCAGGATGGAAGGGCTGAGCCTGGAAGAACAGCGGGAACTTTACTATGCCGGCCTGCTGCACGACATTGGTAAGATTTCTATTCCGGACAGCATTCTGAAAGGTACTACCAGACTTACGGACGAGGAATTTGCGATAATCAAGAGTCATACCAGTCGCGGTGCTGAAATATTGGCGGAAATGAAGAACCAGAAGCTGGCGGACGGGGCTCACTATCATCATGAACGGTATGACGGTAAGGGTTATCCGGAACATCTGAACGGCGAGAAGATTCCCATGTACGGACGGATGATCGCTGTCGGCGACGTGGTGGATGCGATGAATTCCAAGCGCACTTATAAGGACAGTATAGATATGAGTGTCGTAATTGCGGAATTGAAACGGTGTGCCGGAACGCAACTGGATCCGCAGTATGCGGCCGACATGGTGAAGATACTGGAAGGCGGCTTTGTGGCTGATACAGACCGTGATGTAGATTTTGAAGAAGAGGAAGAGTAAGAAATAAAAAACGGCGAAACGTTTCTGAGTTGTTCAGTACGTTTCGCCGTTAGACATGAGCAAAACATCGGGAACGATTGCATCAGTCTGTTGAGCGTTGACTGGGCACCCGTGAGGGCCCCAGTTTGACGAACGAGCAACGCGAAGCTTGGTGAGCGGGCGGAGTGAGGAAGTGGGAGACGGGTTGCCCTGCAACGCGATTTCGAGTTTCGAAGCCACAGGCACATGAGTCCATGGAATAGCAATCGTGGACGGTTTTGCGAGGTCTTTTCCTGGCAGCATGTGATATAAGCAGGCAGTTTTCTTTAGTCGTTCACCTTTTCGTCAATATCCTTCTGCATGCGGGAGATGAAGTCGTCCAGTGTCATGGCGCCCAGATCGCCGCCGTGGCGCTGACGTACCGCAACGGTACCGGATTCGGCTTCCTTTTCGCCGACGATCAGCATGAAAGGAACCTTCTGCACCTGAGCTTCCCGGATCTTCTTGCCGATCTTTTCATTGCGGTCGTCCAGCTGGGTGCGATAGCCAAGTTCAAACAGTTTGTCATTGACTTCTTTGGCATAAGCCTGCTGCTTGTCGGTAATGGGCATGACGCGAACCTGGTTGGGAGCCATCCAAACAGGGAAGGAACCTGCAAAGTGTTCGATCAGGATGCCGATGAAACGTTCGATGGAACCGTAAACTACGCGGTGGATCATAACCGGACGGTGTTTCTGTCCGTCTTCCCCGGTGTATTCGCAGTTGAATTTTTCCGGCAGCTGCATATCCAGCTGGATGGTGCCGCACTGCCAGGTACGGCCGATGGAGTCCTGCAGATGGAAGTCGATCTTCGGGCCGTAGAAAGCGCCGTCGCCTTCGTTGATAATGTAATCCAGATGATTGGCTTCCAGCGCTTTGCGCAGGCCTTCCGTGGCCAGTTCCCAGGAAGCGTCGTCACCCATAGAATTTTCCGGACGGGTAGACAGTTCTGCATGGTATTTCAGGCCGAACGTGGAGTACACTTCGTTGAACAGTTTGATTACGTTGGTGATTTCCGGCTGGATCTGTTCCGGGGTCATGAAGATATGAGCATCGTCCTGGGTGAAGCAGCGGACACGGAATAACCCGTGCAGCGCGCCGGACAGTTCGTGACGGTGTACCAGGCCCAGTTCCGCGTAACGGAGCGGCAGTTCCTTGTAGGAGTGGGGACGGGTGTTATAGACCATCATGCCGCCGGGGCAGTTCATGGGTTTGATGGCGTAATCCATGTCGTCGATCTTGGTGAAATACATATTTTCCCGGTAATGATCCCAGTGGCCGGAACGGATCCACAGATCCCGGTTCATGATCATGGGGGTCATAACCTGTTCGTAATGGTATTTGCGATGTACCTGATGCCAGTATTCCAGAATGGCGTTGCGGATACGCATGCCGTTTGGATGGAAGAAGGGGAAGCCGGGACCTTCATCGTGCATGCTGAAGATATCCAGTTCTTTGCCCAGTTTGCGGTGATCGCGCTTTTCGGCTTCTTCCAGCATGTGCAGGTACTCGTCCAGTTCTTCCTTGCTGGGGAAGGCCGTGCCGTAGATACGCTGCAGCATTTTGTTCTTTTCGTTGCCGCGCCAGTAAGCGCCTGCCAGGCTCATAAGTTTAAAGGCTTTTACCCGTCCGGTGGAAGGGCAGTGGGGCCCGGCGCACAGGTCGGTGAAATCACCCTGGGTGTACAGGCTGATGACCGCGTCTTCCGGCAGGTCGTTGATCAGTTCCACTTTATAAATTTCATTTTCCGCGGCAAAACGGGTCAGCGCGTCCTTGCGGGGTACTTCGCTGCGCACCAGCGGGAGGTTCTGCTTCACAATTTTTGCCATTTCCTTTTCAATGGCAGCCAGATCTTCCGGCGTGAAGACATGATCGCTGTCGATGTCATAATAGAACCCGGTGTCGATGGCGGGGCCGATGGCAAACTTCACACCTGGGAACAGGTGCTGGATGGCCTGAGCCATTACATGGGACGCGGTATGGCGGATGGCATGCAGGCCTTCTTTGGTGTCGGGCGTAACAAATTCAACGGCAGCATCTTTTTCAATGGTATCGCTGAGGTCTTTGTTCACTCCGTCCACTACGGCTAACAACGCCTGCTTGCCTAATTTCTGATTTAAGCTTTTGGCAATTTCCAGATAGCTGGTGCCGGCAGCGAACTCTTTGACACTGCCGTCCTTTAACGTAACTTTTACTTCTGACATTTTTCTAATCCTCCTAAACGTAAACGGTAATTTCGCTGAAAACGCAGGATTTCAAACAAAACCGGAACCTTGTTTGTTATGGAGTTCGGTCCTTCACAACTTCTGTTTCCGGAAAATAAAAAATCCCCGTTCCCAACATATCACAGGGACGAGGTTAATCGCGGTTCCACCCTCCTTGGCTGCAGCAGTATCTGCAACCCGCTCAAGAACCGATAACGCAGTTTACGCGGCGCTTGCTACTGTGTTTCGTTTCGAAACGTTTCACAAGGCAGTTTGAAGGGGGTTCCGTTTTGCGCTGACTTTGCCGCTCTCAGCAGCTGCGGCATTTTCTGTGAAGCAGTATGCAAAACATCGTCCTTCGCATTACTTTTCCATTTTTGTTTATGCGTCAATTATAGCACTTTAAATCCGCGTGTCAAGTTTGAATATCAATATAATGTAATAAAAATCTGAAAGCGCACTATCTTTTTAACCGTGCATGCGGTATAATATAACAATACGATACTAATATGGCGCATTATGTATTTAAATAAAATGGGGAGATACAGGGGGCGGTGGCAATTTTGGTACTGGCTCCCAAGGTCAGATTATGAACACATTCAGTTTATTTCGAAGAGTTATCGCAGTTTGCAGTTTCATATTGTGCATGTTTGCCGGAACGGCTGTACAGGCGAAGGAAAAAACAGCGCTTCTGTTTATCCCGTTGGATAACCGTCCGGTCTGCTTTTCCTATCCGGTAAAAGTGATGGAGGCGGCGGGTTATAAAATCTACACTCCGCCGGAAAAACTGCTGGCTACCCGTACCGCGCCGGCTGATACGGAAAAGTTGTGGAAATGGCTGGAGAGCAGGGCGGAAAAAGTAGACGCTGCCGTGATTTCCACAGATGCCCTGATCTACGGAGGACTGGTAGCGTCCCGAACGCATTCCATGTCCATGCCCGAGTTAGAGGCGAAGGTCAGACGGTTGCAGAACTTACGTATGGATAAGGATACCCGTTTGTACGGTTTCAGTACCCTGATGCGGACGCCCCGGGAAAGTTACGGCAATGTGGAGCCTGCTTATTATTCCAATGTAGGTCCTGCTATTTTCCGTTATTCCCAGCTTTCCGACAAGTCTGACCTGCACGCGGAAACGCTGTTGGAAGATTTTGAGGTAGGAGCCTTTGAACGCAACCTGGCGAAAGCCCATCTGAAAGACTGGCTGGACCGCCGCAATAAAAATATGGAAATCAATCATCAGCTGGCCATGCTGACGCGGGTTGGGCGGTTTGAGTATTTTGCCATAGGCAAGGACGACAACGCGCCCCTGTCCCATACCCATATGGAAGCCCGCAAGATAACCCTGAATAATGGATACCTTTCCGATGAATCCTTCCAGATCCTTCCCGGCGTGGACCAGTTAGGCCTGCTGCTTCTGACCCGGGCTGCCAATGCCTTGTCCAGGAAGTCGCCTACGGTTTACCCGATGTATGTGGAAGGCGTCGGTCCCAAAACCATTCCGCAGTATTCGGATCTGCCTCTGGGGAAATCTGTGCCGGAACAGGTCATTGCGGCCGGCGGAAAGATCGTGTACAGCCCTGACGCGGCGGATGTGGTGCTGGCTATCAATACGCCGGCAGACGGAACCATGTACGATTCCACCAACCTGTCCAACTCGTATTATGCTTCTCCGGCAAATAAGCGCTACATTGTGAATCTGGGCAAGATGCTGGAACGGGGCGTAAATATTTCCCTGGCTGACGTGGCTTTCTCCAACGGCGGCGATAACGGGTTCATGAATGAAATGTCGCTGCGGGGCTTTACGGAAAAACTGTCAGCCTATAACGGCTGGAATACAGCAGACAATACCGTTGGTTTTGCGATTGCCCAGGGTATGCTGGCGCCGCAGATCGCCAAAGATAAACAGCTGATGCTGATGCGGGAACGCATTCTGGATGACTGGTACTATCAGTCCAATGCCAGACGGATCATCACCGATGAGCTGGAAAAGAATAAAAAGGAAGCATACAAATACACATTAAACGAAATGAAGCCTAAGATTAAGAAGCAGGCGATGGATATCATCAGCCGGCTGGCCGTGAATTATGATATCACGGCGGGGACGAAGTTTGATGTGGTATTCCCATGGAATCGTCTGTTTGAAGTGGACATTGTAAAACTGCAACAGGATAAAGGCAATCTGCGTTATCGCAGCCGTTCTGCCAAAGGGTTGCTGCCGGATGTGCCGGTTTATACGAAATAAGAATCCGGAAACCGGTCGGCGTGCAGACGAATTAATCAGCGTTTCCCTGACTCGTAGTTGTGTTTTAGACGATGCAGTAAGAAGCAGTTAAAGGAGAGTACGAATGTTGGATTCGATTTTTGAACCGGGTGTTACGGGCGTCAGCCCCTTCGCCATCATGCTTTCTCTGTACCTGGCCTATTATGTGCATAACGATGCGCGCAATCACAATAACCCCCGTGCCCTGCTGTGGGCTTTTGCCACGTTTATGGCCTGGATCATTTTCTTACCCTTATATTGGTACAAAAATATGCGGGGGCGAAAGTCATAATAATAACCGCATGCCCTGGATCGGTGTGCGGTATTTTTATCAGGGCGCAACATTTGATATGGTTGCATTATTTTGTGGAGGGGCTTATGGACAAAACAAAGGATACAGAAAAGAAGCTTGATCATGCAGAGCTCAAAGAACCGTTCAGTTACCGTAAACTATTTATTTCCACGTTCCTGATCAGCGCCTTCACCGTGGGGGGAGGCTTTGTGCTCATTCCGCTGATGAAAGCAAAATTTGTGGACGAGTATGGCTGGCTGAAGGAAAACGAAGCGCTGGATCTGGTATCTATCGCCCAGAGCGCGCCGGGGGTAATGGCGGCCAATTCTTCTATTATAATGGGGTATCGAATGGGCGGTTTTCTGGGAAGTGTTACTGCGCTGCTGGCGACGATCCTTCCGCCGCTGATCACCCTGACCATCATTTCGTTTTTTTATGATGCTTTTGCTTCCAATCCCTATGTACGGATGTTTTTGAAAGGGATGCAGTGCGGCGTGACGGCTATCCTGATCAAGGTGGTGCTGGATTTGGTGGTCAAGCAGGTGAAGAAAAAGCTGGCGCTGCCTCTCCTTGTCATGGCGGGCACATTTATTGCTTCGGTCGTTTTCAAAATCAACATCATGCAGATTATCGCAGTGGACGCCATCATCGGACTGTTTCTGATGCGCGACCCCCAGTATGATTAAGGAGGCGGAAGCAGATGGAAATCTTGTTACAGTTATTTCTCAGCTTCGCCGCGGTAGGGCTTGTCTGTGTAGGCGGCGGCTATGCGTCCATGCCGTTGATCCAGGCAGAGGTGATCGACCAGCACGGCTGGCTTACCATGACGGAGTTCGTGGACATCTTTACCCTTTCCCAGATGACGCCGGGTCCCATCGGCATCAACGCGGCAACATTTGTAGGAAGTAAGGTGGCCGGTATTCCGGGCTCCATTGCAGCCACATTGGGATTTGTTTTTCCTTCCGTTTTTATTGTTTTGTTTTTAGGATACCTGTATTACAAATACGGAAACGTAGCTGCGATCCGCGGCATCCTGAACGGGCTCCGTCCTGCTGTGGTGGCCCTGATCGGCAGCGCCGGCCTTAATTTCATCCTGCTGGCCTTCTGGAACCGGGAGAAGCTGCCGGTAGATCTGGCGAAGACGGATCTGGTTGCGGTACTGGTTTTTGTGTTGGCCTGGATCGCCCAGAAGAAAAAGACAGGTACCATCACACTGCTGTTTTCTTCCGGCGTGGCAGGGCTGCTATTCTATCTGGTCACCGGGACGCATCCCTAATTACAAAATAGGCTTGACATTGTTCAGGCTCTGTGCTATTATATCTCAGTAACAAAGAAGAAGCCATCCGCTTCTCACCTTGCGGCCATGCTCGACAGGGTTGAATACAGCGATTTGCGCGGGTGGATTTTGTTCCGCCCGCGTTTTCATTTTTGTTACATATCCTATTATGGAGGTGAACCGCTATTAGCAAGGCAGACTTACGCATTAACGATGATATCCGCTGGCGCGAGGTACGCGTAATTGACGAGAACGGGCAGCAGCTGGGCATTATGTCCAGTCGGGATGCAAATGCACTGGCTCAGGAACGTCATCTTGACCTGGTGGAAATTTCCCCGCAGGCCCGGCCCCCCGTGTGCAAGATATTGGATTATGGCAAATATCGTTATGAGCAGCAGAAACGGGAAAAAGAAGCCCGCAAAAAACAAAAGGTTTTTGAAGTAAAAGAAGTAAAGCTGCGCCCCGGTATTGAAGACCATGACTTTGGCGTTAAGTTTAAAAATGCAGCGCGTTTCCTGGAAGACGGCAACAAGGTCAAGGTCACGATCATGTTCCGTGGCCGTGAGATGAGTCATCCGGAACTGGGTGAGGCGCTGCTGGTCAGAATGGCTGAGGAGCTTGGCGACGCAGCCGTTGTAGAAAAGAAGCCGAAATTGGAAGGCCGCAACATGACCATGATCGTTGCGCCTAAGAGTAAATGAAGGAGGATGTAAATTATGCCTAAGATGAAAACCCGCAGAAGTGCGGCAAAACGTTTTAAAGTAACCGGTACCGGTGAGTTCAAACGCGGAAAAGCATTCCGCAGCCATATTCTGGAACATAAATCTCCTGCCCGTAAGAGAAATCTGCGCAAAGCAGGTCTCGTTCACAAGACCGATCATGAACATGTAGCAAAGATGCTGCCGTACGCATAAGAGTTGAGGATACAGGAGGAAAAAGATCATGGCAAGAATTAAAGTTGGCGTAACCGCCCATCGTCGTCATAAACACATTCTGAAATTGGCAAAAGGGTATCGCGGAGCAAAGCATCTGTTATTCAGAAAAGCTAACGAGACCGTAATGAAAGCGCTGATGTATGCACGCCGCGACCGTCGCGCCAAAAAACGCGAGTTCCGTCGTCTGTGGATTGCCCGTATCAACGCGGCTACCCGTGCTAACGGCCTGTCCTACAGCCGTTTTATCTGCGGACTGACCAAAGCTGGTATCGCCCTGGACCGCAAGGTGCTGGCCGACATGGCAATCAACGATGCCGCCGCATTTGCAAAGCTGGTTGAAACCGCAAAGAGCGCACTGGCATAATCGTAAACGAAATCAAAGAACCTGAATGAGATTTGTTCGGGTTCTTTTTCTTTTGTGCGAAAGAGATGCGGTGTGATATAATGAATCAACATGGAATAGCTTGTGCGGGTATCGTAAAACGAAGAGGTACAGGAGAAGGATCATGGAGTTAATCACCAGCGTGAATAACCAGCGCGTAAAAGAGGTTGCGAACTTAAAACAAAAAAAATACCGGACGGAAAGCGGAACCTTTTTTGCGGAAGGATTGCGCGCCGTGCAGGAAGCGGTACAGTATGCGGATGTGACAGAACTGTTCTATACGGAAGCGGAAGCAGGAAGACTGGATGTGGTTTTAGAAGCTGCAGAGAGTGTTACGGCTGATATAAAGGAAAAATCCGGAAATAAGAATAACGCGAATCATAACAATGCAGGAACCGCAAAAAAGCGGAATGAAGCTGCCAATGGGATTCGCATGTATCAGGTGGACGAAAAAGTGATGGCAAAGCTCAGCGATACAAAGGCGCCGCAGGGAGTTCTGGCTGTGATCCGTACGCCGGAGCAGAATCTGCGGCAGCTGCGCCCGGGGACCGCCTCGGATAACAACGCCCCGGTCATTATTCTGGACCGGGTTCAGGATCCGGGAAATTTAGGTACCATCATCCGTACCGCGGATGCAGTAGGGGCGTTAGGCCTTATTTTGCTGGAAGGCTGTGTAGACGCTTACAGTCCTAAAGTGGTACGGGCCTCCATGGGATCCCTGTTCCATCTGCCGGTCGTACAGGACGTAACGGCAGAGGAAGCGCTGACCTGGTGCTACCGCAACGGCTACGAACCGGCGGCAACCGCGCTGAAGAATGCGCAAAATGTGTACAAAGCGGATATCAGCAAAAAGATGGCTTTCCTTTTCGGCAATGAAGCTAACGGCGTGGCAGAAGAACTGCAGGCAGCAGCGGAAACGCGCCTTTTTATTCCGATGGCCGGTCTTGCGGAATCCATGAACGTGGCTATGGCTGCCGGTATCATCCTGTTTGAAGGATTACGGCAGCGGAAATTCTACCGGTAAGGGGATGATACAATTTATAAACCGGTTTTACCCCAATTGCCGCTTTGGCTGCATTGGGGTTCGCATTTTTTAAATATATTTCAGGAGACGAATTAATCAGTGTTTCCTTTACTTTATGAGCTTAAAGGAGTATAGTTATAACAGGATTTAGATCTGAAAAACGGTATGCGTATTTCAGGTGTCAAGCATTGAAAAGAATCTCTGCTTGTAATATAACAGAAGTGTACAAACCGATGAACAGGAGATGAATTTATTTTGGCTCTGCTTTCCCTTGGGTTATTACTGCTGGCGATTTTTTTAGGATTTTTCCGTCATATGAACACAGGTCTGTTAGCAATCGGGTTTGCCCTTATCCTGGGACGGCTCAGCGGTATCTCCGATAAAGAGATCATCAGCGGCTTTAACTACTCCCTGTTTATGATCCTGCTGGGTGTAACGTATCTTTTCAGTCTGGCGCAGCTGAACGGTTCTCTGGAACTGCTGGCGAAAAAGGTGGTAGCGCTGGCAGGGAAACATACTTTTATGATCCCCATCGTCATTTATGTGTTTTCCGTAGTGCTGTCTGCCTTAGGTCCCGGCACGGTTCCTACCATGGCGATCATGATGGTGTTCTCTATGGCGCTGGCTGCGGAAATGGGCATCAATCCGGCCATGCTGTCCGCCCTGTCAGTATTGGGCGCGTCCGGCGGCGGCGTTTCCCCGCTGGCGGCGACGGGCATTATCGGTATTAACCTGTGTGCAGGTTTCGGCCTTACTGGTATCGAAAAACCGTTTCTCATGAACGGCATTTTATCTTCCACTGTGTATGCAACCATCGTATATATTATGCTGGGTGGCTACAAGCTCCATTCGGATAAGGTGATCAGTCAGAAAGATCTTCCTTCGTTTAAACGGAACCAGATCATTACCCTGATCGGCATTGCAGTGATGGTGGTGCTGGTGTTGTTCTATAAAGTGAACGTGGGCCTGACCGGTTTTGCGGTGGCCATGGTACTTTCCTTCCTCCACGTGGCAGACGAAGGGGAAGCTATCAAACGGATTCCCTGGGGAACGCTGCTGCTGATCACCGGCGTAGGCGTGCTGATGCATATCATTATCAAGCTGGGGGGAATCAAACTGTTGTCGGAAGCGCTGGCCAGTATCATGACGCCGGCTACCGCCGTAACCATTATGGGGATTACGTCCGGCATTATGAGCTGGTTCAGTTCCACCTCCGGCGTGGTGATGCCGACGCTGATTCCTACCATACCGGAAGTGTTAAGTAAATTGGGCGAAACAGGGCCCATGCTGGAACTGGAAATGGCGACGGCGATCACCATGATTTCCAATACGGCAGGTATCAGTCCTCTGTCTACCGGCGGCGCGCTGGCGCTGGCGGCGTATTCTTCGGCGGCCAACGCATCGCCGCAATTGCAGCACCGGCTGTTCATCCGCATGTTTGCCATCTCCGCACTGGGCGTCGTGATACTGAGCGTGCTGGCGTACTTCGGGCTGTATCGGATGTTGTTGTAAACGAATGATATTAAAAATAGCGTACATGGATTTCATAAAACCGTGCGCGTTTGTGATTTCATGGATTCATGCATCGGTGGCTTCGAAACTCGGGGCTGTGCCCCTCGGACAGTCTCGCCACTGCGATGCATTTCCTCTCATGAAATTTCACAAACGCGCACGATGTTTTATTCCATCCATGTACGCTTAATTTTTTATACCAGATTCAAAGTGTTTAATAATCGGAGAGCAGGTTTTATTTTATATCACCGACAAAATCGTTGCAGATACGGTTCAGCATGCCGTCGTATCCGGAATCCTGCCGCTCCCGGGTATCGATGCAGTTATAAACAGTACGGCCGGTGCTGCGGTCTTTCAGTGTAAATTCAACTTCGGCGTAAGCATTGGTAATCCAGTGACCCGGATGCTGAACCACTCTCTTGACTGGGATGGTGATGGTCCGTTCTCTGCCGTCTCTGTCTCTTTCGGTGATTTTCTTGTTTTCATAGACCTCTTCAAACCAGGGCTCTTTCCAGTACGTATAGGTGGCAAGGGTATGAACGGTCAGGTGCAGATCTAATCTGGCTCTGGTCGGTTCATCCGGTGGCACGATCAGATTTTTATTTTTTTTGGCCATAGCGGTTCGCAGGGAGTTCAGGGCACGGCCTGTGGGATTGCTGTCTTCCTGTAAATCATGCGGCTGGTTTGCTTTGGGAGCATAGGTACATTCCGCCAGATATACATTCATGATGTTGCTGAAACTGTAGTTGGGATCTTTGAATCTGCTTTTCGATGCGGATGCGGTTCCCATGATCCCAATTAATAAAACAAGTACGAGAATAAACAGCTTTTTCATAAACGGTTCCTCCTGATAATAATAGGTTTAATTTGGCCTTCGGTCATTGATTCATTTATTGCGTGAGGTAATTATCCTGCTTTGGGTTTAAACGTAAAAATGCAACAGCAGACGCAACGTTTTGCTTTAATAATAGCTGCTCTATAATCATTATAACAAGAATTTTGCAATTTGAAAATTGAAATCTGATTTCATTTTTTATATAATCGAATATATCAGATTAAGGAGACTCATTTAATCAGCGTCTCCTTAAGAATTTCAGGGAGTGCAGGCAAATGGATAACAAATACAAACAACAACCCGATTATGATTTGCTGGTGCAGCAGGTGAAAGCGCTGGGCGAAGAGGAAAACTACTGGCTTCCGGTGCTGGCCAATACGTCCGCGTTATTGATGAACGCGCTGCCGGATTTAAACTGGGCCGGCTTTTATTTAATGAACCGGGATTCGTTAGTGCTGGGACCGTTCCAGGGCAACCCGGCCTGTATCCGCATCCCGTTGTGTGCCGGCGTGTGCGGCGCGGCGGCACTGCAGAACAAAGTGCAACGGGTGGACGATGTGCATCAGTTCCCCGGGCATATTGCCTGCGACAGCGCCAGCAATGCGGAAATCGTGATCCCCATCCACAAAAACGGAAAACTGGTAGGCGTACTGGATTTGGACAGCCCCTTAAAGAACCGCTTTACCGAAGAAGATGAAGCGGGGCTGAAGAAAATCGTGGCCGCGCTGGAAGAAATCGCGGAGTTTACGGATTAAACTTCACTTTTCCTTGCCCAACCGTTCTTCTTATGCTATAATATCTAAGTCAATTGCATAACGTCCCTAACATGATGATTGCACAAGGAACGGGAGAGTAGCGCTTTTAAAGCACAAAGAGAGTCCGGGCAGGTGGGAGCCGGATTGCGGAAACTGCGTGAAGTTCACCCGGGAGTGCCTTGGCTGAACAGACAGTTTGCAGCGGTTGTTCATCGTTTTGCAGTTTTGCAAAACAATATGCAGAATTACAAAGACGACCATGCTGCGTAATTGTAAAAAAGTAGGCAGAGCGTTTGCCGCGTTAAGGCGCAAGAGTTAAGGAAGCACGGATTATTCGTTTGCATGCTTACCAATCGCGAAAACGTTTGAGAAGCGTGTAATTTAATCAGTAATTCCTTTAAAGTAGGGTGGTACCGCGGAACATCACTTTCGCCCCTTCACAGGGACGGAAGTTTTTTTATTTTTGCGACAAAATTCCGGGAAGCGAGCCTGCAGGCCGAAGCTGATTGGAAAATTTTGTCCATATGCAGAGCGCTGCAGAGAGCGAGCCGCAGGCGAAGGTCGATGCGTTGCGCACAAGCCATTACTTCGAAATCTGGAAGGCGAGCCATCAGGGCGCCGCTGACCGGAAAGTTTAGGAGGCATGAACATGAGCATGAAAGAAATGCTGCTGGAGCTGAAGGAAAAAGCGCTGGCAGACCTGGAAGCTGCAGCCAGCTCCCAGGAGTTGCAGGATTTGAAAGTAAAATACCTGGGCCGCAAGGGTCCCATGACGGAAATCCTCCGGGGCATGGGCAAAGTGCCGGCAGAAGAACGGCCGAAGATCGGCGAGATCGTCAACCAGGTGAAG
>ONAV01000039.1 GCA_900315925.1 uncultured Selenomonadales bacterium
GTTGTTCAGAAATTTTTGACTTCGTTAGGTCCGTCCCAAAAGGGACTGACCCGCACATTCATTTGGTTCGTTATTCAGTTCTCAAGGTTCCTTGCCGTCTTTCGACGACTTGCATAGTTTACTACATCACAATGATGTTGTCAACTGTTTTTTTGATTTTTTTATAAATCGTTAATCGTCTTATGGCGGGTAAGTGTATTTTATCTTTTTTCCTCCAAAAAAGCAATAGGTTTTCCCGGCAATTTCAATAAAAATTTTTATTTTTGTGCTATAGTCTACTCGCCTATACTATACGTTGTGCACTGACCGATAAATCATATTTTTGGAAAAATGGATATCAAATAAATTTGAAACAAATAACATACTTTTAACACACTTTAATGACAAATCGGAGTTATAATGCTATAATGTAGTGTAATATGCTTGGCATAATTCAATTATCACGATTAAGAAAGATGAGGTAGACATGAACAGCAATTCTTCATTATTTCGGGGAAAGCTTCTGATAACTCTCACGGCTTTATTTACAGCAGCCCTGCTGACAACTTCCTGCGGGTATTCCATTTCCGATTCCGCTATGGAAGAAGGCCTGGTTCCTGATGCAGTTTCCCAGTTTTACGATAATGAAAATAAAATTATTTTTACTACAGCTTCCGCTGAACACCGACTGCCTGTAAAGATGGACAAGATTCCAAAGCACGTCCGGGCCGCTTTTATTTCAATTGAAGATAACCGTTTCTATGATCACAGCGGCATTGACTACCGCGGCACATTCCGTGCTTTGGTCAGCAACATTATGGGGCAGGAAGTACAGGGGGGCAGTACGATAACGCAACAGCTTGCCAAAAACGCATTCCTGACACAGGAACGTACGATTTCCCGTAAAATCAAGGAAGCATTTCTTGCCAGGCAGATGGAAAACAAATATACGAAAGACGAAATCCTGAATATGTACCTTAATCAGATTTATTTTGGGGAGGGCGCATATGGTGTAGAATCTGCCGCGCTGACATATTTCGGAAAACATATCCAGGATGTTTCTCTTGCAGAAGCCGCTACGTTAGCCGCAATCCCAAAAAGTCCAAACTACTACGACCCCATGGATAATCCAAAGGCAAATAAAGAACGTCGGGAGATTGTCCTTGACCAGATGGTAAAATATGGACACATCACCCAGGCCGAGGCACAGAAAGCTAAAGCGGAAGAAGTAAAAATACGCAAAGACGAAAGTAAAGGAAAACAAAAAGACCTTCGTTCTTATTTCTTCGATTACGTTTCCCAGCTGGTTATGGATAAATTCGGCGCAGACGCTTTGTTTAAAGGGGGCCTGAAAATTTACACTACGCTGGACAGCAGCATGCAGGCCAAGGCGGAACACGCGATCCGGTATCTGCCTGATATGTGGACAGAAGATCCCGATAAACTCACGCAGCCTCAGGTCGGGCTCGTTGCACTCGATCCTACTAACGGCTATATTAAAGCCATGATCGGTGGGCGCGGCCAGGATAAATTCAACCGTGCTGTACTCGCCCAACGGCAGCCCGGTTCCTCTTTTAAAGCTTTCGTTTATCTGACTGCCATGGACAACGGTCTGAATGCAGCCACTATGGTTGACGACAAGCCGCTGAAAATTGGAGGCTGGGCTCCCCAGAATGCAGGCGGCGGGTTCCATGGAACAGTTACCCTGCGTACCGCTCTGTCCCGTTCCTATAACATTCCTGCGATTCGGGTCGCATTACGGGTCGGCACAGATAAAGTCATGCGGATGGCAAAAGCATGTGGTATCACATCGTTAGTGGAAGACGGTCCGTATACCGATAATAATCCGGCCATGGCCTTAGGCGGGCTTACCAAAGGCGTCAGCCCGTTAGAAATGGCTGTTGCATATGGTACCATTGCTAATAACGGGGTATTGAACCAGCCGGTTGCCATTACGAAAATTGTAGACCGCAATGGTAAGATTATCTTCGAACATAAACACGCGCCGAAACAGGTTGTCAGCGCCAAAGCAGCCTATCAGACCACTGATATGCTGAAAGATGTACTGATCAGCGGTACAGCCGGAGGTTCCGGTCTGGGACGCCCGGCAGCCGGAAAAACCGGTACCACCGATGATTCCAAAGATGCCTGGTTCTGCGGTTACACTCCAAACCTTTCCTGTGCAGTCTGGGTTGGCGACGACCGAAACCGCAGTATGGGAGCTATGTACGGTTCCGGCGCTCCGTTAAGCATCTGGCACGATTTCATGATCAATGCTGTACAGGAAGTTCCGTATGCAGACTTTGTCCGTCCTTCCGGAGCCGTAACACCTGTTGGCGCGGACATTGGAAACAAAGAAGAAGAGGATAAAGACAAGAACAAAGAAGAAGAAACCAAACTGCAAAACGATCCCCTTGCAAAACCGCCTAAAGTCGTAAAGCCTAAATCGAGCACGAATAAGCCGGATAAACCGGCGGTCAGCAACAAACCGGTAGTAAGCAATAAGCCGGAAAAGAGGAATAGTCCTTCCGTAAACAAACCTGCTTCTACCAAACCGACTCCGGCAAAACCGGCGCCGGCGAAACCTGTACCGACCAAACCACAGAAAGATACTAAAAAATAACACGGATTGAGCAATCCCTGCCCTAACAAAACGTAACTCCCGCCGGTCTGAGGCCAGCGGGAGTTTTTTAATAACCTGTTATAACTCTTTTGCAAAAGCCGAACCGCCAATGAACTCCTTTAAGATGGAATTGTTTGGAATCATGTCCTCATCCAGCGGTTCGACCAACCGTAACAGACGAAGCAGCCTGGAGGCGGTAAAAAACGCTTTTTTCTCTTCTTTCGGAACAGTCTCTAACAAAGGCACTGCAAACTTGCGTAAAATAGCAGGCTCATAGATTAATGACGTGTTAAAGAAGATGTCCGCCTCTTCCTGACAGGGGAAAATGTATTTTTCTTCCCCATACCGCACCGAGGGCCACATTTTGATCGTATCCAGCGCATCATGGGAACGGAACCGTGAATCGCGGACCATACGCCGCAACAGACGTAAATCTGTCGTATGAATACGGTTAAACGCATCCAGTGACATGGGCGTCAGAGCACTGACAAAAATCTTCAGCTTGTTTTCATCCGGCACGGATTCTGTAACCTTGCGATTCAGTGCATGGATTCCTTCAATTACAAAAATGCTGTTTTCCTGCATGCGTATCTTCTGACCGCGGTATTCCCTGTGTCCGGTCATAAAATTATAGTACGGCAACATCACGGTTTCGCCCCGAAGAAGTTGTGTCAGATGCTCATTGAACAAAGGGATATCTATCACATCCACCCGTTCAAAATCATACGCTCCGTCCGGATTTTTCGGTGTATCTTCCCGATTCACATAATAATTATCCATGGAAATCGGAATCGGATGAAGCCCGTTCACTTCCATCTGCACACAAAGTCTCTGATTGGATGAAGTCTTCCCGGAAGAAGACGGACCTGCTATCAGGACAAATTTTAGTTTATCACGGTGCTGCGTGATGTAGTCCGCAATGGCTACAAACTTCTTTTCCTGCAGCCCTTCCGCCACACGGATAATCTTATCGGCCCGGCCTTCCCGGATAATGCGATTCAATTTCGCCAGCGTATTACAGCCGATCATAGCGGACCACTCTTCCGCTTCCTGATACGCATGATTGATACGCCGCACTGTATCCCAGGGCGGCAGATTCCGATAATCCTCAATTTCCGGATAATTAATTACAAATCCCTTATCAAAGTGAATCAGTTCAAAGGCTGCCAAATGTTCCGTACTAGGCAAGAGCGGTTCAAAAAACGGCTCCCGTACCCCGCACAGTTCGTAGGCAAACAACGTCTCAGATTCCGGGGCCATATTGATCATGGCCAGCACGTCCTGTCCCAGATAAGGATCCTGCTTTGCCCTCTCAATTGCTTCCCGGCGATCTACCGGAAACGTCACAATGGGATATTTTGCTGCAACAATGGTGTGCATTTTGTCTTCCAGTTGCTTTAACTGAACCGGGGTCAGCGGATTTTTCGGCATAATACAGTACAGGGCACTGCCCAGCGAATTACAGACTTCCAGCTCCGTATCAGGGAACAGTTCTTTCATAGCCACATCACAGACAAATACGATGCTGCGGACAAAGGCACGCATCCCTTCGACGGAATTCATAGGAATAAACGACACTTCCCCATCTTCCGTAACCTGATACGATAAGCTGTACTCCAGTCCGTTAAACACTCCTACGGCAAGAGGAGAATCGTAGTTATCCGAAAAATCCTTTCCCATCTCTGCCAAAGTTGTTCCTACTGCAAATTCCCTTTTTACGCCACCCGGCAATGTAATATGCAGCATACTGTTCCTCCATTCAAGTGCTATCTGTTCAAATGCTATTAGAAAAAAGGCTGAAGTTTTACCTTCAGCCGGAGTAATCCAAATCTGTTAAAAAGAAACCATAGCAGGTTCGTTTCCATAATTAACAAAAAACATTATTTACATTTTGCAGCTTCTACAACCTTCAGCGCCTCATTCAGCTTCGTTGCGATACCGGAGATTTTCTGCAACGGGATGGAACACAGCGCAACACGCACACCGGCCGCCAACGGAACCAGATAAATATGATCCTTGTGCAGAATATCACACACTGCCTGCGAATTATCACAGGGAACTGACAGGAAGAAACCGGCTATATACGGAATCATGGGAAGTCCGCAGGCTTTTGCTTCTTCCACAAAAACGTCTGCGCGAGCCTTAATCATCTTGTAATAGTGATCCCGTTCCGCCTCCACCGCAGTCAGCAATGCTTCATCGCTGTAAATCTGAACCAGCGTACGCATGGCTGCACGGTTTGTATTGGACCAGGTAGCACGGCTGGTATACTGGTTGATCTCAAAAAACTCCCTGGCCGCTTCTTCACTGGACGATACACAAATCATTGCGCCCAGGCGCTGCCCATACATGGTAAATCCTTTTGACATGCTGTACTGCACGATAGCCAGTATTCTTTCCGGAAGATCATTCAATGCTTCAAACACCTTGCGCACCGCATTCTTTTCCCCGGCGTAATCAATATAGGCCGCATCCAGGAACAGGATTGCCTGTTTCCCTGTCTTTTCCGTTGCGTTCTTCAGCATAGCTACTACCTGATCCATATCTTCTTTGGTCAGGCTGTAACCGGTCGGATTATGGGCCGGTGTGTTAATGATGACCATAACGCTGTTCTGCCTGTCCAGCAATGCGTTAACTTTCGCTTCCAACGCCGGCAGATTAAAAGTACCTTCATCCGTCAACATCTTATAGGTATCCAGCTTGCGCCCCATATCCAGGCACAATACCTTATAAGCGCCCCAGTACCAGTCTGCCGTAATCACCGTATCGCCGGCTTCCGTATAGTTCCAGATTGCATGATGGATACCGCCGGTTCCGCCGGTAGTTGCTACTGCACTCGTAAATCCGTTGGGACGAGATTTGCCAAATGTCGCCACCTGTACCTTTTCCAGATAATCAGGCGTACCGGCAATCGGTGCATAGGCAATCACCTCATTAATCGGAAGATTACGGAATACCGCTTCTACTGTCGGAAGGCATACCAGTTTTGAATCGTCATCCATAATTGCACCGATGGTGCCATTCGTTACATTTTCCGCGCCGTTAGCCGCCGCATCAGCCACCGCCAGTGCATTGGCCGCAAAAATAATGTCATTGGCAGCTTTCCCCTTAGACTGGGGCGCCGCAAAGCTTGTATACATTTATATTATCTCCTTGTCAATCCTTCAGACCGATAACAGGCTGCAATTCAGCCTCTAATCTGTTCCCACAACGCCGCAACTTCTGTACAACCTTTATTTTTCTTCAGTTGGGAAGAAAAATCGGTGCACCACGTTCACGGCTTTCTTCTCATCTTCTTTAGCGATGAGACAGGAAATTGTAATTTCAGAGGTACTGATAACATCTAAATTAATATTTTCGCTGGCCAGGGCGCCAAACATACGGGCCGCCACTCCGGGATTCCCCAGCATACCTGCACCAACAATAGAAACCTTGGCAACATTGGCTTCCACATCAACCCGTACAAAGCCGATTTTTCCTTTGAGCTGTTCCAGCACGCCTACCGTATCTGCCATATCCGTCTTGGTCACGGTAAAGACGATATCATTTTTCTCTTTCACATTGGAGGCGCTCTGCACGATCATATCCACCGCAATGTTTTCCTTTGCCAGCGCATCAAAAATCTGATATGCGACACCGGGAACGTCGGGCACGCCCCGCACTGCAATCTTTGCCACATTAGAATCGCTAGCCACGCCGCGGATAATAAACTTTTTCTCTTCCATCATCGTATACTCCCCTCTGATAATCGTTCCTTCTACCCTGTTAAATGTGGACCGGACATGAATATCCGTACCGGTCAGTTCGCCGTATTCCACAGCGCGGGGTTGCATTACACCTGCACCCAGACGGGCCAGTTCCAGCATTTCCCCGAACGTTATCTCTTTTAACTTGATTGCATTGGGCACCACACGGGGATCGGCAGTATAAACGCCGTCCACATCGGTATAAATTTCGCAGATATCCGCTTTCAGACCCGCGGCCACCGCTACTGCCGTCGTATCACTGCCACCGCGCCCTAATGTGGTGATATCGCCTTCGTCGGTAATGCCCTGGAATCCGGCAACAATTACAATATTTCCTTCATCCAATGCTTTTTTGACACGGTCCGCATTTACTTCCAGAATGCTTGCTTTTGTAAAGCTTGCATTCGTACGGATGCCCGCCTGAAATCCGGTAAAGGAAATCGCTTTCTGCCCCCGTTCCATAAATGCAGTAGCCAGCAGAGCAATGGAAACCTGCTCGCCCGTGGCCAGCAGCATGTCCATTTCCCGTTTGGGCATATGTTCCGTAATACGACCTGCCAATGCCAGCAGATCATCCGTTGTATCGCCCATGGCGGAAACAACGATTACAATTTTGTCGTCCGGCTTTTTTTCAGCCAGGACACGGTCCACAAGATGATAGATCTTCTCCGGCGTAGCCACGCTGCTTCCGCCGAACTTTTTAACAACAAATGCCATACATCGCCCCTCCTAGAACATATATGGTTATTATATCACCAATTGATACCGATTCACAACCCGAAATTGCAATATATTGTGATTTTTTTACAGTTATGACGCAATAATTAGTATGATTATCGTTCGTTCCCTCTATCGTACGGTTACCACAGTCACCCCGGCTCCTCCCATGGACAGATCCGCCAGCGCCACTGCCGCCACACTGCGGTGCCCTTTCAAATAGGCATGCAGCCCGGACCGCAATGCGCCGGTTCCCTTTCCGTGAATGATACGTACCTGAGAAATGCCCGCCAGCAACGCATCATCAATCGCCCGATCCACATACGGAATGGCTTCATCTGTCGTCATGCCCCGTACATCCACCTCCTGCCCCGTGCTTTCTGTTTTCGCAACAAACATGGCGTGGGAAGCATTGTGCTTATATTGCGAAGGTCTCGGTTTTTCCTTTGGTGTATCCTTTACAAGAAGACACTGTGACAATGGCACTGTCATTTTCAGCACACCCACTGAAACCAGCCCGTCTTTTCCTTTTACTTCCAGAAGGGTCCCGTTCTTACGTAAAGACTTGACCAGCACCGTCATGCCGGAACGGGCATTTTCCGGCGTAAGGGGCGTCCCCTCAGGCAGCGGTTCGTCAAGGCTTAAATGTTTGTCAAGCCGTTTCCTCGCCTCTTCTGCTTTTGCCTGCAAGGCCTTCACATCTAAATCGGCTTTCAGGGAACGCAGCTCCTTCAGTACAGCTTCGGCTTCACGGCGGCTGGTACGGTAAATTTCATCTGCCTGATACCGTGCTTTGCGAAGTAATTCATTTTTCTGCTTTTCAAAATCCTTTTTCTGCCAGGCCAGCTGGTTTCGCAGTTTTTCGCTTTCATACCGCAATTCTTCCACTTCCCGGCTGCGGCTTTCAAAACGACGCCGTTCTCCTTCCAGTCCCTGCAGCACATCTTCCATATGCACATGCTCTTCGTTCAGCAAATCGCCGGCATTGTGAACGATCTCCTCAGACAATCCCAGTCTGCGGCTGATATTAAACGCGTTGCTGCTGCCCGGCACGCCCATCAGCAGACGGTATGTGGGAAGCAACGTATCCGGATTGAACTCCACGCTGGCGTTTTCCATGCCTTCGCGGCCAAACGCAAAGGTCTTCAGTTCACTATAGTGGGTTGTCATCATGGTGAATACACCCTGCTTCGTCAAATGGTCAAGAATGGACATTGCCAGTGCAGCGCCTTCATTGGGATCCGTACCGGCGCAGATTTCATCCACCAGCACCAGGTCCCGCTCCCGCACCTCCTGAAGAATGCTTACCAGGTTCATCATATGGCCGGAGAATGTGGAAAGGCTTTGCTCTATACTCTGCTCGTCCCCGATATCCGCATATACCGCCCTGAACACGGGAAGCTTAACATTTAAGGCCGGAATGAACATGCCCGTCTGGCTCATCAGGGCAAACAGGCCTACCGCCTTTAACGCCACCGTCTTACCGCCGGTATTGGGGCCGGTAATCAGCAGTGTGTTAAACGTTTCGCCTAAATTCACGTCTAACGGTACTGCCGTTTCCGCAGGCAGCAACGGATGCCGTCCTTTTTCAATACGCAATCCGCCGTTGGATACCAGTTGAGGCTGACAGGCTTTCGTCTCCACTGCGTACAGAGCTTTCGCATACACCGCATCCACATCCGCTGCCACGGCAAGGCAACGCAGCAACGTATCGCCTTCCCCGCCGATGGCGCCGGAAAGCTGCCGCAGTATCCGTTCGATTTCTTCCTTTTCTTCGGCCAGATAGCGTTTTATATTGTTATTCAGGTTCACCACAGCCATAGGCTCGATGAACAGCGTGGCTCCGGTTCCGCTCTGGTCGTGAACAATACCGGGAAAATTCGCCCGGTACTCCTGTTTAATCGGAATCACATACCGGTCTCCCCGCATGGTTACCAGTGCATCCTGAAAGTATTTCTGGTTATTCGGATCATGCAGTATCTTCTCCAGCTGTGAGCGAACTTTGCTTTTTGCAGTCGCAATCCCGGTACGGAGTCCCGCCAGTTTTACAGAAGCCGTATCCAGAATCTCCCCCTTTTCGGAAACTGTTTTTTCCAACTGGCGTACCAGTTTGGGAAACTCCACAAGATTCCGGCCATACTCTGCCAAATTCGGGTGCTCATCACTTTGTGTCAGCAGGAACACTTTCAACGCGCCGAACGCCTGCATACTGGATTTGATCTGCATCAGTTCTTCCACATCCAGTATACTGCCGATACGGGCCCGCTTTACAGCTTCAGCAATATTGTACAGACCTCCGAAAGGAAACCTCTTTCCTTCGTTCAAAATCCGCAGCGCTTCCGCTGTTTCCATATGCATCCGTTTTACCGTTTCAAAATCAGAAGAAACAGGCAGACTCATCAGTCGTTCTTTCCCCTGCTCCGTAGCCGCCTTTTCCGCAACATTTTGCTTTACTTTGTCAAATTCCAGCGTTTTGACGGCAAAACGCCCTGAAATGCGAGTATTCATAATATTATATTCTCTCCATCTTCACCCGGAACGATATCCTTCGCGGCGTATCCATACTGTCAAACTGAATCACATGGGCGCCTCTGTCTCTGTCCACATCTGTGACGGTACCAGTCCCGAACACAGCATGACGGACCCGCTGTCCTACAGGAAATACAACGTCTCTTTCGCTGGCAGGCATATATTTTCGGCTGAGTTCGATATAGTTCCTTGCTTCTTTGATCAATCCTTCCCGCGGTTCTTTCGTAAACTGAATCAGCTGCCGATCGATATCCAGAATAAAACGGGACGGATACTGAGGCGTACCGTCAAAGTTCCGGCTCTCTGCCCGGGTAAGATACAACAGCTTTTCCGCGCGTGTAACGGCAACAAAAGCCAGCCGTCGTTCTTCCTCCATGGCTTCCAGCGTTCGAACTTTCCGAGACGGGAAGATTCCCTCGTTCATGCCGCACAGAAAAACACAGGGGAACTCCAGACCCTTGGCTGCGTGGACGGTCATCAGTTTCACCTTTCCTTTGCTGTCCAGACTGTCTGTGTTGGTGAACAGGGCCACGTGGCTCAGGTAATGCTCCAGCGTACATTCCTCACCGCAGGTAGTTTCGTATTCATAAACGGATTGCTTCAGTTCCGCCAGATTGTCCAGTCTTTCCTGGCTCCCTTCGGTGCGAAGCATTTTCTCATATCCGCTTTCGTTCAGGATATCCGCCAGCACCTCCGAAACCGGACGTCCCGCCTGCCCGCCGGCAAACCGTTCCACCAGCGCTACAAACTGCCCGGCCTTCGTACCTTTAAATACAGGATCCTCCAATGTTGCCTGCAGTGCCTGATACAGCGTACAGCTGTGCTGTTCGGCATAATCCTGTAAAAATTCCATGCGTCGTTTCCCCATATTGCGTTTAGGCGCATTGACGATACGACGGAAAGACAGGTCATCCCGGTAGACAATCATCCGCAGATAACAGAGCGCATCCTTAATCTCCATCCTGTCATAAAACTGTACGCCGCTGTAAATGGTATACGGAATCTTTTCCTGCAGGAACACCTGCTCGATTGCCCTTGTCACATAATGGGCCCGGTACAGCAGCGTGATTTCAGAATAAGGCATTCCCGCCTCATGCAATCGTTTTATTTCTTCGCTGATCCACTTCGCTTCTGCATCCTGCCTGTCTGCAAAGTGACAGACCACCGGCCCGCCATCGGGCAACATCGGAAGCAGTTCCTTGGGGATACGTTTTGTGTTTTTTGCAATAAGGGAATTCGCTGCCGCCAAAATCTGAGGGGTAGAACGGTAATTTTCCATCATCATAATGGTCTTTGTTCCCGGGAACTTTTTATCAAAATCCAAAAGATAACTCCCGTCGGCGCCCCGCCATGTATAAATGGTCTGGTCCGGGTCTCCTACCACAAACAGGTTCTTATGCCAGGCGCAGAGAACTTCCATCAGTTCATACTGCAGATAATCAATATCCTGGAATTCATCAATCATAATGTATTCCAGCCGCTGCTGCCATTTCAGCCGTATCTCTTCCCTCTCCTTAAAGATGTACAGCGTGAATTTGATCAGATCGTTATAGTCCAGCCCGAAACATTTCTTTTCCTGATACAGGTATCCGTAAAAGATGATATCTTCCACCGTGACAGCGTTATCATATTTTTCCTTCAGCGCTTCCAGCGGCAGGGCAATCATATCCCGGTAATAGTCCGGCCGCTTGAACAGTTTAAGAATTTCAATCCGGTCCCTGGCCATGGAAAAGGTCATGTTCCGCAAGGTCAGGCCCCGCTCCTCGTAGATAATCTGCAGCATAGCATCCACATCAGCATTATCCAGCACCAGGAAACTTTTTGGATACTGGACCGCAAAACTGTCCTCCTGGAGTACGGAAACACAAAAACCGTGGAACGTATTGACATACCCGGTATCGTTATCCCCCGTCAGGTTGTGAATACGCTGGCGCATCTCGTTGGCCGCTTTATTGGTAAAGGTTACACACAAAATATTGCCCGGCAGGATGCCCAGCTCGTTTACCAGAAAAGCAAAACGGCAGGACAGAGCCCGCGTTTTGCCGGAACCGGCTCCGGCGATGACGCGGACAAAACCTTCCGTGGTACTCACAGCTTCCCGCTGGGCCGTATTCAGTTTCTGCATTAAATTCCCATATTCAATATCCGGTGTCATGTGCCAGGCCTCCAAAGCTTTGAAAACAAACGTTCGTAGTTATTGTAACACATACGACGCTAAAAGAAAAGCAGAGAAAGAAAAAGCCCTGCAACATTTTCTGCCGCAAGGCCTGTCTGTTAAGGAAACGCTGATTAATCTGTTCTTACTCTCACAAGACGCCCCGGTAATAATGACCCCGCGTGGTTCCCGGCAGATTATCCACCGTCGTTCCCGGCAAGGCCAGGGTCTCTTTAAATCTTTGTACCAAATCCCGCAGCTGATTCGGTTCATAAGTCCGCCCGTCGATACGTACCCGGGCGATCCCCATGGCACGCAACTCCTGTAAACCGCCCAGTACGGACAAATCCTGCGAATTTAATACGTGCATACGGCAAAACTGGTCGCCGGCCAGGCGGAACTTTGCGTCCTTCCGGTCCTGCAGATAGATATCCTCCTTACATTGGAATGAGCAGGCGCCTTTATCCAGATTGCCCAAAAAACTGCCACCCGCACAGTACTCAGATACCATCATCTCAATGGGTCCCTGTACCAGACATTCCAACGGCAGCGGGCTGACTTTGGCCAAATGGGCCAACTGGCCCATGTTCAGCTCTACAGAAACAGTCGCCCCGGCCGCGCCCGCCTCTTTCCAAAATTGCAGGTTCTGGGTGTTGTAAATATTCAGGCTCATATCCGCCCACAACGGAACCGTACTATTCTGCTCCTTTGCCAGCTGCCAGACACCCAGATTATGTATGTACAGCAAATCCACACCGCACGCTTCAGCCTGTTGTAAAAACTTCGAAAAATATCCCAATTGTCCTTCTTTTACGATACGGGGCGTGGAAAACGCGATGCTCCGCCCGGCTTGACGTACCAGCTTCACCGCCGTCTCATAATCAGTAAAGCTCACATCTTTCGAAGAATAGCGGTCTCCGCCGAAGATGATCCAGTCCGCGCCGCCCTCCAACGCCGCTTTCACTTTGTCGACCGTATCGACCCAGACGGTAAGTTGTGCGACCTTTTTTTCTCTGCCAATGCCTCCGTCACGATAATCCAGCTCGCTCAGCCATTGCGTCAGCTTGTTTTCGTTCCTGACAGGCAGACGCGAAGGGGAAAATGCTTCCAGGCGCGCTTGATCCAACGCTTCACAGGCTTTCCGCCTTGCCTCGTTGATTTCGCTCATGGGAACCATAATTCCTGCATCCATCTCTGCTTCCAGTTTTTCCAGCATATATTCTGTCGTTCCCAAGCGGTCCACCTGCTTTCGCACAGCCGCTTCGTCCAACGCATGTTTCCGGGCAGGTTCCGCAATAAAATCTGTGAGGCCGGCACCAGTGTTGCCGTCAGCATCCGTAAGCATAACGGTAAGCGGACTGCCCATATGTGCAATCACCGTTGCCGTAACAGGAATCCGTTTTTTGTTTTTTTCACCGTAAAACTGTCCGGCATACGCCATCAGCTCACTGTCAAGCGTCCGGAAAACACGGTCATTCAGGCGCACTCCTTTGGGCACGTCGATTTCCGCCAGAGTTCCCGCCGCCGCGGTTTCCACAACAGCCCCGTTGACCCGCAGGCCATTAACCACAGTGCCAACCCTTCCGCCGACTTTAACCCAGAATTCAAGGCCGTCTCCCGCATGAATGGTTTTATCCAGCTTTACCACAGCTTTGGTATGATCTTTATTCAATTTCTGCACACGGCCTATCAGCACGCCCCGGTTGTTGGGACGGCGGTCACTCATCATCAGGCGGCCCTGGTGTTTTTCCAAATAAGCAGTCGTAAAATCCCGGTTGAAAATCTGCTCAATATTGGCCAGGTCCTTTTCCGGCACTTCATATGCTCCACGTTTGTAACTGTCCATAGCACGGCGGTACGCGTCAACTACCACTGCTACATACTCCGGCCGCTTCATACGGCCTTCGATTTTATAGGAGACAACGCCTGCGTCAATCATCTGAGGCAAAACACGCAGCGTGTTCAAATCTTTCGGGCTTAACAGATACTGTCCCGCATCTTTTCCTGCCAGAAGGTCCTTTCCGTTTTTATCCACCAGCGTATAAGGGAGACGACAGGGCTGGGCACACCGACCTCGGTTTCCGCTCCGTCCCCCGATCAGACTGCTCATCAGGCACTGCCCGGAATAACAAACGCATAATGCGCCGTGGATAAAGGCTTCAATTTCCAAACCGGTATCACTTGCCTTTTTTAAATCCGCCAAAGACAGTTCACGGGCAGGTACCACCCTCACGATACCATGTTCTGCCGCAAACCGAACACCGGCAGAGTTGGTCACCGTCATCTGAGTCGACGCATGCAGCGGCAGTCCCGGGACCAGTTTTTGCGCTGCCCGAATCACGCCCATATCCTGTACAATGATGCCATCGACTCCCACATTATGCAGAAAAACCAGATAATCCTCCAGTTCCGGCAACTCCTTGTCATCCACCAGCGTATTGACCGTCACATACAGACGGACATGGTGCATGTGGCAAAAGTAAACCGCCTTTTTCATCTCTTCCCGGTCAAAATTGTTGGCATAGGCCCGGGCCCCAAATGCTTTTCCTCCCAGATATACCGCATCCGCCCCGGCGTTTACCGCAGCTTCCAGTGCTTCCCACGTACCTGCGGGAGCAAGTAATTCTATTTCTTTCTGCATAATGAGCTCCTTTTCACCTGGCCGGCAGCGAAAGCAGGAACGTTTCGTTCCGCCGGCGTTGTTCCTCATATCCAACGAAAGCAGCACCGGCACAAGGACGATGCTGCTCCAAACCATTCATTATAAACTATTTAACAAGTACCGTAACATTACATTCCCGGATACCGTTGATTTTTTCCCAGGGCCGCTGATAACTCAGCTTCAACTGATAAGTACCCGGCTTTTTGGCCGCATAAAACTGGAATTCTACACCCGGTGTCCCGACCTGCTCCCTTTGGGAGTTGGGAATCATAAACGAACTTCCGGTTTTCACAATTCCCTCTGCCGGACCGCCGGAAATGGTATTTACCCACTGGAAACCGGTACTGGGGTTGGCGTTCAGTTTAAAAGCAAACAAGTCTCCCTGCTGAACCGTCAACACCTTTCCATCGCTGTTTTCCGTCAGCTTCCAGACTTTCAGCAGCCGGCCGATATCACCGATGCGGGCCAGTGGCAACAGTTCCTCATAGGATAACCGTCGCGTAAACGCAGCGCCTTTTTTCTCAGCAAAGACAATCCCTTCGTCTGTAAACAATACGTTTTCCGGGTGTTTTCCCAGCAGCTTTTCCCGTTCTTCGTTACTGAAGAAGAAATCATCCAGCGTAAATTCACGACCGGTCGTCAGATCCAGATTGACGCCTCGGTAATACAGGCGTCCGCCATTGGTCCCTTTCAGAAGAACACTGATGAGACTGGGACGGTTCATGGTTACTTCATACGTGACATTACCTTTTTTGCCAACCTTATCCGCTACGTCTTCCGCCGCATTACGCAACATGTGGTTGGCCGAGCGTTGAAATACTTCGTCATTGGCACCGTCAATCACCGGTATTTCCAACGTAACCTGTTTTCCGCTTTTCAATTCCGTCAGCACCGTGGTAGGCTGATCTGCGAACACGCTCTGGCAGAACAGCACAAACGTTGCCAACAATACACCTGCTATCTTTTTCATGCACCCTCCTGATAAATCACTGCAAGGTCTGCACAATACTACAACTCATTTTGCAATTCTGATTCATGAAATACCTGTTAACCGATTCTGATCAGACGAGCCAAACCTTCACATTTTTTCCGCAAAGACAATGGCCTGATCCATACGTTCCAGCGTTTTATTCTTACCAAGCAACACCATCACATCAAACATGCCCGGAGTCACAGTACGTCCGGACAATGCCAGACGGCTGGGCTGAATCACCTTGCCTAACGCCACGCCTTCTTCTTCCGCAATGGCATTGTACAGTTTTTCCAGCGCCCTTTTCATCAAAAGTATCAAAATCCTTAAAGAAATATGTGGAAGCATCCACAATCTCCTGCAAGGTTTTCACACGGACACGCACCACTTCCACCAAATGGGTCAGGTACTTCTGATTCGCTTCGTCCTGCAGCCACTCTTCCGTAATGAGACCGTCTTTCACAAAGAAAGGCTTCGCATCGTTGACGATACGTTCCAGCGGCAGGCTCTGCAGATACTGGCCATTGATCCAGTACAGCTTTTTGATATCATACACTGCCCCTTTATGGGACATCTTGTTCATGTCAAACTGCTTAACTGTTTCTTCTTTGGTGATGATTTCCTGATTCCCTTCCGGGGACCAGCCTAACAAAGTCAGATAGTTCAACAGCGCTTCCGGCAGATAGCCCATGGCCTGAAACTCTTCCACAGACTGGGCGCCATGTCGTTTGGACAGCTTGCTGCGGTCCGGGGCCAGGATCATGGACATATGTCCGAATTCCGGAACGTTGAAACCCAGCGCCTCATACAGCAAAATCTGCTTCGGCGTATTGGGAATATGTTCCTCTGCCCGGAGAACATGGGTCATGCCCATCAGATGGTCGTCGATGACAACGGCAAAGTTATAGGTCGGCGTCCCGTTGGTCTTTGCAATCACAAAATCATCAAACTGGGTCAGGTCAAAATCCATACGGCCATGAATCATATCATGAACCCGCATGTTACCTTTCATGGGAATCTTAAAACGGATGGAATGCGGTTCCCCTGCCGCGATCCTGCGCTCCACTTCCTCTTTGGAAAGGTTGCGGCAGGTACGGGGATAACGGAACGGCTGCTTCCGCTGCCGCTGGATTTCCCGCTGGGCTTCCAGTTCTTCCGGCGTGCAGAAACAGTAATAGGCCTTACCCTCATCCAGCAACTGCTTAAGATATTTCTGATAAATCTCCGTGCGCTGGGACTGGTAATACGGTTCACTGGGACCGCCCACTTCCGGACCTTCGTCCCAGTCCAGGCCCAGCCATTTCATACTGCGGATGATCTGGCCTACCGAACCTTCCTGGAAACGGGACGGATCCGTATCTTCAATACGCAAAATCAGTTTGCCGCCCTGACTTCTGGCAAACAGCCAGTTAAACAGACAGGTGCGGGCGCCGCCCACATGTAAATTGCCCGTAGGGCTGGGGGCAAAACGTACACGAACTTCACTCATGGTAACTTACTCCTATCCTTTGCCTGCAAATTGTTTTAAATCAAATGTCTCCTGCAAACAATTTACAAAAAACATCTCATCTTTCGTAGTTTATTTAATCTGCAGCCTGCAACGCTTCATCCACTTTTTCCGCGTCCTTGCCGCCGGCCTGCGCCATATCCGGACGGCCGCCGCCGCCACCGCCGCAGATAGTCGCCACTTCCTTCACGATCTTGCCGCAGTGGATGCCTTTGGCCACCGCATCCTTGTGCGCCATAGCCAGAATACCGATCTTGCCGTTTTCAAAAACGGAAGCCAACACCACCACGCCGCCGGTCTTGTCCCGGAGCTGGTCTCCCATGGTACGCAGGGCGTTTACATCGGACACACTGACTTTCTGCACCAGTGTGTTCACGCCTTTGATTTCTTTCATCTGGTCCGCCGCGCTGGATGCCGCTGCTGCAGCCATCTTACTTTCCAGTGCTTTAACTTTCTGGCAGGCGTCTTTCGTTTCAGACAGCAGCACGTCCAAACGTTCCTCCACATCCGTATTTCGGCAGTGAAGTTTGGCTGCCACATTGCCAATGGTCTTTTCCAGGCCTTCCACATACTGCAGGGCGCCAAAACCGGTCACTGCTTCAATACGGCGCACGCCCGCACCGGTGGAAGACTCGCTGACGATCTTGAAGAGACCGATCTGGGCCGTATTGCTTACATGTACGCCGCCGCACAGTTCCATAGAGAAATCCGGAACGCTAACGACCCGCACCACGGCGCCGTATTTTTCACCGAACAGCGCCATCGCGCCGCGTTTCTTTGCTTCTTCAATCGGCACTTCTTCAAAGGTTACGGTCTTGGCCGCCAGGATTTGTTCGTTAACCATCTTCTCCACTTTCGCCAGTTCTTCCGGCGTGACCTGGGAGAAATGGGAAAAGTCAAAATGCAGACGGTCCGGACCTACATAGCTGCCTGCCTGATTGACATGGCTGCCCAGCACACTGCGCAGGGCTGCCTGCAGCAGATGGGTAGCTGTATGGTTACGGGCAATGTCGGATCTCCGGACAGTATCCACTTCATAAGTCACCGCGTCCCCAACCGCAATGGTTCCCTCTTCCACCGTACCTGCCATAAACGTTACACCGTCCGGCAGCTTTTTTGTCTTGGTAACACGCATCACGCCCGCAGGGGCTTTGATTACGCCGATATCGCCTAACTGTCCGCCGCCTTCCGCGTGGAAACCGGTTACGTCCAGGATCACTGCAGCGTCCTGTCCGTCGGAAACCGCATCCACAGGCTGGGCATCCGCCACCGGATAGATTTTCATCACTTTGCCTGCATGGGCGGCTTCATCAACTTTCAGCCCTGCCACATTCAGGTCCCGGTCATTGTACAAAACCGGACGTCCGGTCTTGTCGTCACGGGCATCCCGGGCCATCTTGCGCTGTACTTCCAAGGCTTCCGCAAAACCTTTTTCGTCCAGGGTCATACCGTGTTCTTCCAGAATTTCCGCCGTCAGTTCCTTGGGGAAACCGAAGGTGTCGGAAAGCTTAAAGGCAACGTCCCCGTCTAGTTCAGTCTTGCCAGCTTCCTGCAATTTTGTAATTTCAACATCCAGCATGTCGCAGCCGCTCTTCAGGGTCTTCAGGAAACTGCTCTCTTCCATGTGGATGACTTTCTTAATATAATCCTGTTTCTCGCGAATCTCCGGATAGTGGTCGCCGTACATGGAAACCACCACATCCACCGCGCCGCCCAGAAACTCATGGTCGATGCCCAGCAGGCGTCCGTGACGGACAGCCCGGCGCAGCACCCGACGCAAAATATAACCCCGGCCCAGGTTAGACGGCAGAATACCGTCGCCGATCATAAAGGTCAGGCTGCGGGCATGGTCCGCAATCACTTTCAGGGATACGTCAGATTTCGGGGACGCGTTGTACGCCACACCGCTTTCCTTGCAGGCATACTCGATAATGGGGAAAATCAGGTCCGTCTCAAAGTTGGAAGGCTTGCCCTGCAAAACAGAAGCAATCCGTTCCAGGCCGGCGCCTGTATCAATGTTCTTATGTTCCAGCGGCGTGTAAGAGCCGTCTTCGTTCTGGTTGAACTGGGTGAACACCAGGTTCCACAGTTCCAGGAAACGCCCGCAGTCGCAGGCCGGTCCGCAATCCGGTTTGCCGCAGCCTCGTTCCGGGCCTAAATCAATGTGGATTTCAGAGCAGGGACCGCAGGGGCCGCTGCCGATTTCCCAGAAGTTGTCTTCCAGACGGATAATACGCTCGTCAGGAATACCTACAACGTCGTGCCAGATCTGATACGCCTCATCATCGGAGGTATGAATGGTAATATACAGCTTATCCCCGGGCAGCTCCAGCTCTTTGGTCAGGAATTCCCAGCTCCAGGGAATAATCTCTTTCTTGAAGTAATCGCCGAACGAAAAGTCTCCCAGCATTTCAAAATAGGTATGGTGGCGTGCCGTACGTCCCACGTTTTCAATATCGCCGGTGCGCACACACTTCTGGCATGTGGTCACACGGGGGGACGGCGGCTTCATCTTTCCGGTAAAGAAAGGCTTGAAAGGAGCCATGCCGGCGCCGATCAAAAGCAGGGTCGGATCATCCTGGGGAATCAGGGATGCACTGGGCAGGCGCATATGTCCCCGTTCTTCAAAAAATTTCAAAAACCGTTCGCGGAGTTCATTACCGCTCATGTACTTCATAGGTTCTCTCTCCTTTTGCGTTTATAAAACATCTTACTATTATAAACAAATGATACTAACTATAAAATTATACGCAAAATCACGGATAATGTCAATTGAACTGCGCAGAAAATGGCAATGCAAAAATGAAGATTTGGATTGCTTTTAAATCTGAAAATAAAAACTAACAAACCAAAAGGAACAGGCAACGCAAAAACGGAAACGTTTGCTATTCTATGGACTCATTCGCCTGTGGCTTCGAAACTCGGTGCTTCGCACCTCAAACAGTCGAAGCCACGGGCGTCTCATGTCGTCTCATAGAATCACGCAATCGTTTCCTATGTTTTGCGTTGCCTGTTCCTTTTTAATTGTTTCTTCCTTTATCAGAACATATACGCTACGTTCACGCTACCGCCAAAGCCCCAGTGCTTGCCGCCGTAACCATAGGTGCTTATCAATTTTACAATACCACAACACCGAGGGACTTGGCAAGTTTGCGGATATGAGCTTCGGATAATCTGCTGATGTCCTTAATTGCATCCAATGGATATTTCTTTTTCAGCATATCTGCAGCAACGCGTTCATTCGCTTCAGCTACACCGGCATCTACGCCATCCGCGAACGCTTCCTTCCGTTCCTGCTCTTTCATTTTCTCTTCATCGTACTCGGTAAGGAACATCTTCTTCACCCCCGCCCTGTGCGCCTCTATCAGCGTTCTGATTACAAAACTGTCTGGCATTTCATCAATCGAAGCGTCTACCGCCGCTTCCAGGTTCTGCAGCACACGCTGGTGCTCCCGAACCCTATCCACCAGCCACGCGTACTCACGCAACGGCTGACAAGTCTCCAACAACGCCCGGTTCTTTCCGTAATTCACATTGAGCATCTTCACCTTGACTTCAATGTCGCCTTCCCCGCCGAACGCGTCGCTGAGTTTCAGGACTTGCTGCTCCGGTTGCTCCTCGGTTCCGTTGTAAAAACAGATACAATGCGGTTTCGGTAAACGTTGAAGCTTTCTGCTGAACTTATAATACCCGCTTGTTGCAGTGAACGTTTCATACAACTGCGTACCATACGTCAGAAAACGCATCGGCATATTGGGATTGAAACTGCTCTGATGCTCCCACAGGTTCATCTCATCCAGTATGATAA
>ONAV01000027.1 GCA_900315925.1 uncultured Selenomonadales bacterium
TTGGCTCCAAGACTGAGTACCGGCTGTTCGCTATACTTTACCGGGTACGGACTCTCACCGTACTATATTACCTGCACCGAACTGGCGCACTATTACATTGTAATTATATCATTTAAAGGTATTTATAACCATTTATTTTTTATTAATGAAGATAAACGGTACATTATGCTTCCCAGTTAAAAAATACCCTGCATACTGCATATTAAAACATCTTTTTTTTTCAGTATTTAAAAAATTCCCTGCAATTTGACAAGAATTGTTTTTCTTCTTAAAATAAGAATAGCAGATACAGATCGTACTATTCCTTAAGAAACCGGGGCTCACACTAAATGGAAAATAAAACGGTTTTTAACCAAAAAGAACACAGCAATTTGATTATCACTTCATTGATAGCTTTTCTGGGCATGGCCCTGTTGATTGCCATCGCCTGGTTTTTGAAAATTCCCAATCCGAATATGGTGCTGATAACCGGACTGATTATTTTCACCGGCATGTTTGGTCGTACGGCAGGTGTTATTTCCGCAACGCTGATTATTTTGTACTCCATGTTTTTCTTTTCTACGAACCACAGCTTTTTCAGCTACACTGCCGTTAATTTCCAAAAGATATTAACGATTGCAATCAGCGTTATCATCAACACCACGATCGTCGCGACCCTGCGGTACCGCTGGAAAAAGTCGCAAAAGGAACTGATAAAAGCCAACGGACAGCTGCGGGAACATAACGAGAAGCTGAAAACCCAAAGCGAGACCGACCACCTCACCGGTTTGTTTAACCGTCATGCCCTGCGGGCAAATTATCATAATTATGTAGGCATTAACCTTATCGTCGCCTATATGGATGTAGATAATTTTAAACAAATCAACGACAATTACGGCCATGATGCCGGGGATGATGTGTTACGGACAATAAGCAACGGATTAAAAGAATTTTTTACCAATACTGATGCCTACCGTTACGGAGGCGATGAGTTTCTTCTAATTCGGAAAGACACAGATACCAGTTTATTCGATAACCAGCTTCATCAAATGAGGAATCGGATGGACGAACTAAGCCACAGCGATAACAAACCTGATATTAAGTTTTCTGCCGGTTATGTGTACGGTGTGGCTGAGACAGCAGTTGATCTGCGGAGCATGTTTGAAAAAGCGGATGAACTGATGTATGAGGTAAAACGCCAGGGCAAGATGGACATTCTCGGTCAACGGTATGAGTAATCATGGCAGACATCAGTACTCTGATAATTTAATAATGATGGAGTTTCGCACTCTCTAAAATTGCAATAAGAATAGTTAATGCCCTCACTCTGAAACGAATCAGAGTGAGGGCATTTCTTTGGGTTTTAGCGCCAATCAGATGTACCGCACCCAGGTCCTGCCCGGGTACGGTACATACGGGATACGTTATCTTGTGTTTGCGGCTTCCAGCGGGGCGATCTTCTGCTTATACAGCGGATCATTGAAAATTTGGTACCGCTGAAGCTGCAGTCCTTTCTGCCCGCTGCGGAAGAGGTAGATCTGTCCCCGGGGAAGGGCCAGCACCTCATCCATGGGCTTGTTGATACGCCGGGCCATCTGCTCAGCGGTATCCAGGTTGTTGCCGCCCATGTAGACAATGTTGTCCGTGTTGTCCTGGATGGTGACGGAAGCGGCCGGACCATACATGGACTCCAGTTGGGACAGGCTTTGCACCAGCATCATCACCGAGATTCCTTTCTCGCGGAAGATGCTGATGTGCTGCTGGAAGTTCGGTATCTGTCCGCCAGTGGCGAAGTCGTCGCAGATTGCCGTCAGGGGAATCGGAACGCGCCCGCCCGGCAGGCTTTCCGCATATTCAAAGAGTTCTTTGAACAGGGTGCCCAACATCAGGTTGGCGAAGGGGTGCAGTGCGGGATTCACCGGGCTGGTGAGGACGAACAGCACGGTCTTGCGATTGACCAGGTCTGTGAACTCCAGCTGTTTTGGCATCGCCATGATCTGCTGGATCCCCTCGGTCAGCACGCCGTTCACTGCGGAGAACAACATGCTTTGGATACAGGCTTTCGTGTTGGAGGCGTTGTTACTGTACTGAAGCCAGCTCATGAACATCTGCGGATCTTTCTTCCGCAACGCAACAAACTGGTCGACGGGGTTCAGGGTTCGGAGCTTGGACATGCTGGCGCAGTCATCCTCATCCAGGACTGGGGGGTAATCTATTTTCCGGATGAGTTTGAGGACTCTGTCCATACGGGCCCAGTCCCAGTACAGCAGCCTGGCGAGTTTGATGAAGGCTGCGAAGAGATCGGCAGCGCTGTTCTCCCAGTAGGGCTCTTTTGCCGAGGTACAGCCGGACGCTGAGACCAGCGCCTTGGCCAGCCCTATGATGTCGGTATCATCCCTCAGGTGCAGCATGGGGTCGTACCCCACGTCCGACTGTGCCGGATGGACCAGATCCAGCACCTTGACATCGTACCCCCTGCTTTTGAGCAGGGGGCCGTACTGGTCCAGCAGGCGGCGCTTGGTCAGCAGCACCACCATGCTCTGGTGGAAGGCGTGGAGCAGGTTGGCCTCCACCACGCTCTTGGTCTTGCCGCCGCCCGTGCCGGCGATGACCAGCACGTTATTATTGACCTGGGAGACTTCCGGGTCCATGCTGTACGTCCCTTTCGGGCCGTCACCAAGGATCAGGGAATCATATTCCTTCTCCCACGCCGGTTCTTTCTTTACTTTGGAGGAATCCTCCTCCATCAATCTGGTCTTGCGTTCTTCCAACACGCTTACCGGCCCTGCAATCTTGTTCCTATCGGAAATGCTACGGTTGCCTTTCGACATATCAGCATCCCTCCTTTACCAATCTGTCGAACGTAATGACTTCATCGGCCAGACCGAAAGCGACGCTTTCGTCAGCGGTGAAGAAATGGTCGTGTTTCGTAATTTCTTCGATCTGTTCCCTGGTCTTGCCGGTGTGCTTTGCCAGGAGCGTGTTGAGCTTGTCCCGGGTCGCCAGCAGGTCGTCGGAGATTGTCTTGATAGACGAGGTGTTGCCTCCGATGGGGTAACCCAGCAGGGGTTCGTGTAACATCAGCTTGCTGTTGGGCAGGAGATAACGACCGTGCAGGCCGCTGGCGAACAGCAGGGCTGCCATGCTGTAGGCGGTTCCCAGAGCCACCACCCGTATGGGGGCCGGGCTGGTCTGGATGACGTCGTACATCAAGAGGCCCGCGTCGATATCGCCTCCCGGGCTGTTGATGTACACGGTGATGGCCTCGGTTTCGCTGAGGCTGTTGAGGTACGCTGCGGTCAGGGCGAACTCGAAGGCACTCTCCTGGGTGATCTCACCCCGGATGCAGAGGGTTCGCCTTTCGCAATTGAAGGTGTCCAACGAGATGACATCGACCCCGTTGGCGGTGCGCTGAATAACTTCAGACATGGTTCGTTCCTCCTTTCTGCAAAGAAAAAAGACTTCGGATCAAACCGCACCCGCAAACTTCAAAAAACATCTCTGACAATTAACGATTGAACTTGAATGATTGACTGCGTGTCCATCCGGCCATATGCCGAACGCAGAAACGTAATTTGAAGCCGTCGGTATCGTTTGATCCGAAGTCTTCCGTTGATTTAAAAACAAAGGTTTCGAACACAAGGTAATTGTACATCAAACGCCCCGTGTTGTCAAGCACTTATTTAATTTTTTTATAGAAAAATCCATTTTTCAATTTTTCTTCCTATTATATTTATATCCTCTCCGGCGTACTCTATAATTTATCCGATTCAGGATCTTATTTAATTTTGCATTTTTATGGACGCTTCTTGCAGAAAGCCTATACTAACAAAACAGCCGCGGAAAAATCCACGGCTGTAAGAAAAACAACAACGTAACACTGTTATTCTACACTCATGACAAATTGCGATTTACTTCACTATTTTTTCAAAACGGAACATCCCGTCCGGGAACTGATTGTCCAGTTCATTGCCCGCGTCCGAATCCTCCGGGTCAGGATGATATTTGTTGAAAAACTCTACAATATAAAATCTGCAGCGGTTGACATAGAAATGGATATTCCTTTTTTCAAAATATGGAGTCATCGTTTCCCAAATCTTAACTTCCGGATGGAGTTTTTCCACCGCGCACCATGCAGCAAATCCTATGCCCTTACAAATCAGCGCATCGACCCTGGTCGCCTGTAAAAAACCTGCTAATGCGCCGTGACCGCTTTCATTGGTATCAACGATCTGCTCTCCTGTTATTTTTTCACCTTCTGTATCATACAGTTTAAACTGTTCTGAATGACCGAAGTGCTGAAATACTTCTCCGTCTTTGTAGGTTACTGCAATTCTCATTACACCATTGCCTTTCTCCATAATGTTTTGATGAATTTAATTGTCTTGCAGCAGCTTAGCAAAATCATTGTTCAGTTTTGTTTCCGCCTTGCCCACTTTGCCCGCCGCATTCTTCTGCCAGACAGTGTTTGCATTCAAAACCTTCTGCGCCTCCGCAAACATAATCTGCATCTCTCCATGCTGCGGTCCGCCCTTTACTGCCCGATTCCGGATAATACCTGCCGGGTCTTTTGCTTCCTGCAGTTCTTCCGCAGTCAGGGGCAGCTCCCGGGGCAGCGATGCGTCCGCTGCAGCAACGTTCCGGTAAACTTCCTGAGCATGGGCGTAAGTAAAATCCACCGGCGTAATGTTGCGCGCCCTCGCGTAGGTGACAATTTCCGAAGCAAAATGATGCCCGGAGCGGAACGGAATATTATGCTTGCGCATCATCACGTCCGCAATTTCCTGGGAACAGGTCCAGTCCAGATTCAATTCCTCTAACGCCCGTTCAGGCCGGATATCAAGAACCTGTAAAATACGGTCCAGCTGGTTCACTACACTGGTGGTTTTCTTCACAATCGTATCTGTACCCCGGATCCGTCCGTCCGCCATCCCGGCCGGTATATTATGAGCGCGGAATGCCTCCCCTACTGCCAGGCCCAGCAACGTGGAACTGTCCGTACGGCAGCGGTTTAAAATCCCCGGGTTGCGCTTTTGCGGCATGGCGCTTGAAACATATGTGTTGCCATTGCCTTCCTGCAACAAAATCCAGGGACGCGGCTGTGCATACTGCTGCATAATCTCCTGTATCAGACTTGTGGTATGGATGGCGATGCTGCTGGCAATGCCTCCCATTTCTATCGGCGCCTCCTGCGGAAAGACCTGCCCCGCGTCATACGTATTATAAGCGAGGCCGTCGAACCCAAGGTACGCCGCCATACGGTCACGGTTCAAGGGCCAGCCCGTACCGTTCAGCACGGTTGCACCCATAGGCGAACGGTTCAGACGCTTATAATACTCCTGAATCCGGTCGTGATCCCTTTCATACGCATTCACATAAGCCAGCAGAAAATGCCCCAGGCTGTTGGGCTGGGCCTGCACGCCGTTGGTATAATTGGGAATCAGCGTTCCTTCATGAGCCCGGGCCAGATTCAGCAGCGTCGCCGTCATCTTGTTCAATGCGGCGGAAAGTTCCAGCAACTGCTCCCGCTGCATTAAAATACTCACCGTAGTCAGCATGTCCTGACTGGAACGTCCGGCATGAATCTTGGTAATATCCGGTCCACCAGCTTTAATAAGAAATGGTTCAAACGTAATGACAACCGTAGGACGTTCCGCTCCCTTTTTATTGCCGTCATCCAGCACCTTCTGAATGGCAGCGGCAAAACGCCGACCTTCTTCTTTCGTCAGCAGCTTTTCATCCGTATTGATGATATCACTGGCCTTGTTAATCTGCCCCAACCAGTAAAAATTATCCCGCGGCGGCCAGGGTTCTGCGGCTTCAGCCGGTTCCGGGAAATAGGCGCCTCCCATAATTCCAAGCAGGGGAAGCAGCAACAGCGCTTTTTTTAAAATTTCTCTTTTCATTTTGCACCTATAATCCTTTTTGTTCAATAAATCCGGTATTACTCCGGGTACTGCTTTTGTGCGTTCTCATAGCAGTCGATCACTTTGCGGACAGCATAATGTATCCTTTAGTTCAGATTCGTCATCTTCATATACACATCCCCACGTGCTCCCGCCAGCAACGTATTGATTACAACAATCCGTTTGTTAATGACTGCATATATAACCCGGTAGTTACCCAGCCTGATACGAAAATACTCGTTCATTTTGCCACTGATTTTTTTGACATCTATCTCTTCCGGATGATCATCAGTAATCAATCGCTGAATAGATAATTCATACTGTTCACGGACCTTTTCATGCTTTTTAAAAAATTTCTCCGCCTTTTTTGTGTACTGAAATTCATACTCGGTTGATATTTTTTTACTCATATCGTCACCCAAATATCAAACCGAAACATGTTTAACCGAAACTATGGAAAGATCGTCATCTGACATGTTCTCTAATTCTTTTAATATTTCTTCTGTTTCTGCTTCGGTAGCGTTCTCCACATTTGCTGTCAGCCTGTAGAAAGGATCCTTTTTTAATTTTGTGACATGCTCCTTAATTGCATCTTTGACCAAGTCAGTAACGCTTATATTGAAAACGGCAGCAACTTTCTTTAAATCAACCATTTCTTTTTCATCCATCCTGAAATTCAACGCTTTTGTTGCCATGTTGGTCACCTCCCTTTTTTATAATAATATACTGTATATACAGTAATGTCAAGTATTACACGCAACACAGCGATCATGTATTATTTGAAAAAGAAGAAACTCAGGCTGACTACACGGGGTTTCTTCTATGTATGGCATTAATATCATCACTGTTAACGAGACTTATACCGCCTTCACCCGCATAACTATGCATTCGTCCATGGTCTGCCTGGCGGTACTCCTCCTGAAACTGCATGGATCTCATAAGTGCGTTCTTTGTTTTGTCGCAGGAATGGAAAAGTTTTTCAAAGAATATGAACATACACCACCTCATTTTCTGAAATCGTGATATAATTACAATATGATTATCAAATCTATTCTTATGGAGGCCCAATATGAAAAAGCTCATGCTGTTGGTCATGCTTCTGCTGACCGTCTGCTCTTCCGCTTTTGCCGAAAGTATTGACGATGTTTTGAAAGACTGCAAGCTGGACAGGAACCACTGGAAAGTCGTGGAATGGTCTAAAGCAGATCATTTCGTGCGGTTCTATGATTCCGATTCTGTTTCTGTTACCGGCCCCGGTCAGTTCGAGGTGATCATCAACGATTATTATTATGGCAGCACCTGCCGTAAAGACAACTGCGCTCAACTCGGTTCCAAACACTACCACATCGAAAAGTGGGGATTCAATACTGCCAACGCCACCGGAACATTGCGTTCCTTTTCTTTGAAGGATGCAAATCAGGAAACGGTGGATGCCTATGAGTATCCAACCAGTATGCAAATTGCGACAGACATTAACAAAAAAAGTATCGAAGCAAAGACGGTGCTGAAGATTAAAGACTTTCTGAAAAACGATAAAGAGTTCACAAAAGAAGTAAAGCCAAAACAAGAACCGGTTCCCCAAAACACTGAGCCACTCCCAAAAATCAAAGGCCTTGTTCCTATGCCTATGTCTATTGGTGCCTCTGACGGAGAGTGGACGTATATGGGACGTTATATCCAGCAAAATAACTATCCCACAATTTTTGAATGGGAAACACGGATGAGGCCATATACGGGTACCACAGAATCCTCAGGCCTGTATGATGTATACTTCAATCATAGGCACGGACTACCTTTATCGGAAGGCCAGGGGTGTCACATTCATGAAACTGGTTGGAATTATGCCTGCGTAATAAAGATTGTTCCCTTGGACTTCAACGGACGGCGATATAATCAGTCCGGTACTAAGTTTGGTACTATCCTGTTGTCAATGGGTGGAGGTACAAAAGGTTTATTTTCGGCTTATCTTTCCAGAGTCCGAATATTTGATAACGTAACCCATCAAATGCTGGTTAACGTAACATCTAGGGAAAATTCTTCCGTAAGCGGAAATTTCCATGATTATGACAGGGATATATGGGAAATTAGATCCAATTCTCCTTTTTATACTGCAATGAAAATAAGCAACTGCGTACCCTGATAATAATCACAACATCTGTTAAAGACCGAATCTCGCAACTTCGGTCTTTTTTATATGAGCAATATCCCCCTGCCATCATACACACTCTCACTGCTATCATTCCCACAACGGATCGCCCAGTCCAGTGCCATCCCCTTTCTGTCCCAAAATGTCCTTAAAAATATCGGTACGCCCCAAAAAGGTAAAACCGGCTTTTAGGAACATGATTTTGACCTGCTTCTATATGTACACTTTTTGAAACGCTCATGCCTCCATGAACCAACGGTTCTCATCGTTAAACAGATTAACGACCTTGCCACAGATCCGACAAGTGTACCGCATACCCATTCCGCCGGCTTTCAGACTGGCCGCCCGGCGAATATCCAGAATGCGGTCTATGGCAAAGACCCGTCCGTCCTCCCATACGATGGACGTCGGCCGGATACTGCCGTCTATGTCGAATTCTGCATGGACTTTCAAATTGATCTTCATGAGTCTCGCCTCCTGGCTATATGCCTGATTGTTCCTTACTGTTTCTAAGAAAGAGCTTTATGCACTTTTGTGATTTCTAACACGCCGGACAGGCGCTTTCAGCGCATCGGAATAATCAATTTTTATAGAACGCCTGTTCGATGTTATTATATCACAAGATTTATAATAAGAAAAGCGAACAAAAAGAAAAATACAGCCTGTCAGATAACAAGCTGTATTAATACCCAGGAACATCTATAAAAACAAAGTGCACAGGTCAGCGTGCAGACGAATTAATCAGTGTTTCCTTAAAACTACAACTGTGGACTTATTTTTTTTGTAAAAACAAAACTTTCAAAAATCGCTGCAGACAGTATTTAACTTCTTCAAATGTTTTTTTCTTCTTTCCGGTTCTTTCATCCATGTACAGACTGCGGTTCACTTCAATCATCAGGCTCTGTACCCGTTTGTCCTGTAAGGAGTAAAAAGGTTCAGGAACCACGGTCCCGGCAAAGGGCGTGTTAACTGCAACTTCCAGTCCTGCTTTCGTAAAATATTCGTTAGCCATAGCCAGAAGGTCGTCCGGAGTAAAAACAGGATCTGTCCCAAGACATATCTCCGGACGTTTAAGATGCTGATTCCCTTTTGCTTCATACGGCAATACCGATGCCGAAAAGGAATGTCCGTCAATGATCAATGCTCCGCCAAACGCGGTTAATTGTTTCTGCACTGCTGACCTGAACCTGCTGTGATGCTGCTGATAGATTTTCAGCGCTTTACCGTAAGCCTGCAGCCCTGCCCATGAAGTAAGCGGGCTGCGTTTTAGCAGGCCGCCGTCTGACATGCGCGTGTAATACATGCCCATGCCTTTCTGCCACATCGTTTCATCTTCCGGATCCAGGAACCGTTCCGGGTCGCACACCAGCCGGCTGAATTGATGAACGACAGCCAGGCAGCCCGGGCAGGCAAACAGTTCATCCGTGTACCAGTCGGTCATGCACAGCAATTCGCTGTGCAGTTTTTCTTTTCCCGGCAAAAACTCCTGTTGGAAGATTTTTGGAATGTTCGTACTGCTGTGAGGAATATGGACGATGATCCGCGGCTGTTCCGTTGTTTTTCCAAACGCTGGCAGGCCGCTTTTGCATTTTTGTAACGCTGCCGAAACAAGTTTGATTGATTTCATTTTCTTTCGCCTCCTGTTTGCGATCATAAAGAGGCAAAAGAAAAAGCCCATCGTTATGATGGGCTGTAACTTCAACTTCCCATCATACAAGCTTTAGCACCTTAGCCGTTCCGGCCAGGTTGCTGTACGGTCACCGAGCTTGTCTCTCGCGTACTCTTTATGGTCAATTGGGTTCCGTTTCCGGATTATGTATTAAAATTTGGACAGTTTTCACTGCCAGTTTATTATATCAAATGTTGGTAAGGTCGTCAAAAGGAGATTCTACATGCATGCAAAACTCTTGACAAACATTAGCAAGATCAGCTTAACGTAATGACATTGCCACGTCAAGCCTCATTCCTGTTTCCAGGGATTGTCGATGCCCCTGTCATTCCTTCTTTATTTACTTCAACTAACATTACTCCTCATTGCGTTTGAATGCATCCAGAAGCATTTCCAGTTTCTCTTTGTTTGCGCCGGAGAAGTTCTTATAGAATTCGCTGGTGATCATCACATCCAGGAACTGCTCGTCATATGCATCCAGTTTATCTGAGCCCCGGAGTTTTTCAGAAAGGCAGTAGAGGAAGTAAGCCAGCCGGATATTCTGTGTGCTGTGATTCGTATTGTAAATAGCCGTCTCAACCTGGGAACTTTTATCACTCAGCGGTTCTTTGTAACGAATGGACACAGATCCCAGTTCATCAGAGTTTGTGAGCACGGGTTTCTGATATTTCAAATCAGAGGAAGCAGCGGGATTTTCTTTCTCATTCATCTCCAGTTCGTAAAGGGCAATGCCATGCCCGCCGCTGCCGTAGGGTTCGGAGATGACTTTGTCATTCTTAAAGTCTTCGTGATTCAGCTGGCGGTTCTCGTACCCAAGCAGCTGGTACGATTTTACGAAGCGGGGATTAAACTCAACCTGTGCTTTCACATCTTTGGCAACGATATTCGTAAGCGCAATAAACCGCCGGTTCACAGACTCATCCACGTCGTCCAGATTGTTCACCACGCAGTACGTGCCGTTGCCGTGTTTCGCGAGGACTTCCAGGTTGTCGTCCTTGTAGTTGTAAAGACCCGTGCCGATCACAGACAGGAACAAATTACTCTTTTTCTTTTTCTCAATCAGACCTTTCAGCCCGTGCTTGTCCGTAATACCGAAATTCAGGTCGCCGTCGGTAATCAGAATCACCTGATTGTTCCAGTCCGGTTTGTAAAACTTTTCCCCGATATCATACGCCGTGTTAATTCCGGCGGATCCATAGGTGCAGCCCTCAATCTCAATTCCAAGAACAATGCCCATCAGGTCTTCTTTGGACTGTTCGTCCTGAATCTCGAAACCTTTAAAGTAAGTATGGTCTTTCGTACTGTAGGTAACCAGGCTGATGCGGTCTCCGGTTTTGAGCTTGCTGAACACGGTCGCAATGGCTTCCTGGGTCACTTCATCATTAGAACACATGCTGCCCGACGTATCCAGGAGCAGGATGATGTTCTGATGTTCCTTTTTCTCTTTGGCTGCCTCTGCGTCAATGAACAGGATCTTTTTGTTCCCTTTCTTTTCCATCAGTTCGGTGCAGATGGCAAACTTTGCATCTTTGGGCGTTTCTGCGTCATAATCAAAATAGTTGAGTACTTCCTCAATGCGCACCTCATCCATATTGACGCGCCGTCCGGACCGGATCTGGTTAAATACAATGCCCATGGACGCGTTGCTGGTGGTCATCCGGAATGTGGACGTCGGCGACGTAAACACGTTCTTCGCATCCTTTTCTTCAATGGGTTCGTAAGAATCCGTGGATAACGCTTCCATGAGTTCATCAACATCATCATCCGAACCACCGGCCATCCAGGGAGCGGGAGCGGCCTCCTCACACGCGTCACAACACATCATCATGTTTTTCTGAACCGCAAGGGAAGGAGCTGCTTTCTTTGCCGCAACTCTTCTGGAAAAAACACGACTGGAAGCACGGACGGATGCCATGATACCGGTGCCTGAACATCCGAGCCCCCGCTCCTCTTCGTATTTAGGGCGGGGATGCTTCTCTTCGTAAAACGCTTCTATCGCCTCTTCCGGCGTTCCTTCTTTTCTCTCGTGCAGCCAGGCATACAGTTCCTCCATGACATTCTTCCTGCCAAGCTGTTTAATGAGAAATACAAGCTTCTCATCCCCATAGGTTACTACGCTCAGTACTTTGGCTGCATGTTCGGAGTAGCCCAGACTGAGATAGTATTCATACTTTCTGCGGGTCTCTTTCGATTTGTTGATCAAACGCTTAAACTTCATGACTGTTCTCTCCTTTTTAATAATAATGTTTTCACTGTACGCTCCTCGCTGTCTGTACGTTAATTATATAAGCAAAATGAATCAAAGTGGTCGCTTCCCAGGCGACATTTCCCCTGCCCCCTTTGACCTACTTTAATTTTACAACTTTGCCAGTCCGTTTGTACGTACTTTGAGAAGCGCCGCGCGCCAGCCTTTATGCGGGTTTCAGAAGTTTTACGTTTTTTCTGTGAAATAAGAAATACCCTGCTGAGCATGGCGCACAGCAAGGTTGTAATATTTTTTATTGCAAAGGAATGTATTAAGAATTGGGATTTGACGTATTAAAAAAACAGCCGCAGAAAAATTAATTCTACAGCTGTTGAGGAAAACTGGAATTTTCAGGTCTGTCATCTTAATGAGCGTATTGACCGGATGATATCCGGTTTCCTTTTACGCCGAATTTGAAAGATTTTGAATAGTCCTGGAACGGCCAGACTTCCACTGTTTTCTTTTTATTGTTGTAAATTGCGCTGTACTGTGTCATGGAAATACCGGAAGCATTCGTGTAAGGGTTTTGCACCACGCTTCGGAGAATTAATAATGCGGCAGGTTCGGGCATTACTGTATAGTATTCCTTTTTAGCCGTATCCCTGTAGCGTTCCAGCTGCCCCAGAATCGTCACGAAGCGATGATAACCATGACCGTAGCCGTAACGGTAATTCGGCGTCATGGCTTCATCGGTCATTTTGACAGCCTCTTCCCTAAGCTTGCCATTTTGATAATAATCCTCCATATCATCGCTGCCCAGATAGAAATTCGTACAGATATCAGAATGAACGACACATACGACGCTGTTCCGGCTCTCGATCACGATGCTGCGGCCCGTTGCATCCGTTACCATAAAATGGCAATTCTGCCAGTCCTCCGGAACCAGGATGCCGGTTCTCGTTTTCCGGACCGCCTCATTTACATTCGCGCAGTCGTCCAACATATAGCGCAGCAACATGCTGGACCCGGCCGGGAACCGGCACGGCTGTTCCCCTTCTTTGATATCAACACGCTGAACGGAGACGTAAAGGCCCTTTTCATTGATCCCGTCCATACACTGGTAAGGCAGAATATCCAGCAAGCCGGGGGTGAATCCCTCCTGATCCGGACCGCCCCTCTGCAACAGCGGATTGTTTTCATCGCACCAGACTGCGTCAGCCACCGCAATCGATTCATACTTGCCTTCCGGTTTGCAGTGAAGGACAATATTTAACCCGGTCAGGGACTTGTCATTTTTTGAAACACGGTGTGGATAATCATAATTCCGGCAGGTAACAGGCTCTCCCTTCACGTTATGGGTAAAGAAGACCGAGCAACCGGGATCGATGTACCCTATTTTCCGCATGATGTTCATGACTTTCGGACTGTAATAATCTTTTTGGTAGTCCATGTAATACAGGTAACCTTTATCGTCCAGCCTGGTCAGGACGCCGCGGCTTCCCGCCCCGGATGCACAGACAGACTGGGCGCAGTTGACCAAAGCAATTCCCATGAACGCTATCATTACTAACCAATTCAGCCTTTTCCAAATCAAAGCAGTCTGTTTTCTCAATTTTAATCCCACCTGTCACAGCTTTACCACCCCAATAACCTCATCAGCGGGAAACAGCGGCTTGTAGTGCTCGCTTTCCTCAGCGGTTCACCTTTTCCGTGTACGTATAATATCTGCATTCATCTAATCTCCTCCTACCCGGCTCAAATTCGCTATTTTTTATCGCAGCTTGTAATTTCCGCCTGCAACTGTTCCAAGAATCTCGCCGCATGGCCGCCATCCATTTGCACGTGGTGGAACTGGAAAGATACTGGCATGACCGTTTTGAAAAGCCCTTTGCGGTATTTGCCCCACATCACCAGCGGGTTGGAGTATTTTTCCGTATACTGATTCACAATGCAATCCAGTTCTGTCTGTATTATGGCCGACGTGCCGATAATCATGCAGTCTTCGATAAAACTGCTTTTACATTCAGTCGCCGCCCTTTGGGTAAACTCCAGATAATCCCTATTGAATTGTTCCAAATCATCCGAAAAGGGAATATCACAAAAGTTAATCCCGCCCTGCCTGTTTGCAACGATGACATTAATGACAAGCTTGTCAAAGCGAAAGAGCTTTCCATTTTCCGGCAACAGGTAAAACTCTTCTATATTGCTGGCAGCCCTGCCAATGCACCAGCACATCAGTGATGTGAATTTTATGCCACTCTTTTTCCTCATTTTCAGCAAGTGGCTGACATTCAGTGTCTTTACCAAGGTCACCATCGGCATAGGTGATGACATCCATAGGGAAAAAGCCTCGGCACGACTGCTTTCCTGGGGTAAAATCTCGGTTTTCATGGTTCCCCTGCCTTTCATTTACCAGTACCAGACCGTTTGCCTATTTACCACATTCTCCTTACGGTTACGCTGCAAGACAAATCTTTATCGTGACGGCCGCGCTGCCAGATTGCGTCGCCGCCGATGCTCCAGCCTTTGGCCACTTCCACCTCGCCGCCGATGGAAAGAACAAAGTGCGTTTTGTCCTGCACATTGCGCATATCATACGAGTTGGCCGCATCGCCCATGTAACTGTAACGCAGTCTGGGTTCCGCTCCCGCGAAAGCGTGCTTCACACCGGCACGAATCGCGTAATTGCCTCCTGCCAGATAACGTTTGAATTCTACACCGGCCCCCATGCCGAAGTAATCGTTGTGTTTGCTTTGCACTACCTGATTGAACACACCGGCTCCATCTTCACGGTAACCGTTCTGCCATAAGCGGGACAGCTGCGCGTTCACATAGGGACGCACGTGCCAGGCTTTGTTTTGCCCGGCCTGCAGGTCGTATAAATACTCGCCGCCTAATTCCAAAATACGGCTGTGGTAATCCGCGCCGGCGGTCATGCCCATTACGCCTCTTCGCAATTTGTTACGCATCCATCCGTAATCAAGGTACACCATGCCTTCGCTCTTTGCATTGTTGAAACCTGCGTACAGGCCGAAGCGGACATCTTTCAATTTATTGCCGGAACTGTTGTCCGTGAAGTTCGTCTGCCCGTAACCGGCAAACACACCGGCCCGCCAGTTTTTCCCAACGGCTTTGTCCCAACCCAATAACGTAACTGTGCTGTGGTAATCCGTATCGCCCCGCACATCGCCCCAGTTTTTTCCAAATTTTAACCAGATTTCGTTGGCGGCCGGTTCCAATACGTTTAAGGAAACATCCACACCATCGTCCATTTTATCCGCAGCTTGCGCCGTCGCATTTTTGCTAATTATATTTTGCTCCACAGCATTTTGTTTTAACGCAAATTCTCTTTCCGTGCTCACCGCTTTACTTTCATTCACATCCATCAAATGCTGCACCGGGATCTTCACCTTCACCGGTTTTGTTGTGAACGCTTCGTTCAGCCGCGCGGACAAAAGATGCTGCGTCACGTTGCTGCGCTGCACAGCCGCCATATTTTTGGCGGACGCGTTGGAAGAAATCGCGCGTAACGCTTCTTTGGCTTCTGAAGACGGCAGATGAAACAGCGTCTGCATTTCATTCACGCGGGCATCATTGTTATTTTTTAAATTGCTGTACATCGCCGTCATGGCGCCGAAAGTCTCGCTTTGGGTCTCGTCCATTTCGCCCAAATTGTTTTCTGTTCTGGTAACAACCGACAGCACATTATTTTCAATTTTATTTTCCGCGCTCATCATACCGGACACCGCGTAACGGGTCCCCAGCGGCGTCTTTGTGTCGCCTTTGATGGAGGATGCCGTCAGCACCGTAACTTTTTCATCCGGCAGCACCTCGCTCCAATTGGCAACCTGCACATCAGAGCCGTCGATCTTCGCCCTGCCGCTGACGGCGATGTGCCCGGCGCCGCTTCCGGCCCAGGCCAGAAGCATGCCGTCTGAGAGCAGGTCTCCGTTAATACGCAGGGAGGAATTCTTATCTGTTGCTCCGATGGTCCCGTGGTTGGTGAACAGTCCCACGTTCTGTAATTCTCTCGCGCTTCCGTTTAGTTTATAAGGCAACGAATAACCCAGGTTGGGCGATGCGTTGCGTACGGCCCCATCGGGGATCAGATCATATGTGCCGCCGAAAAGGCTGCCGCCTTTTTCCACCGTAGCGGACAGCACCTTCGCCGTACCGCCGTAAAGCAAACCGCCGCTTACGTTCAGGCGCATATTGTCCGCGCCAGTGATGTTGCCGTTGTAAGTCAGCCCTGTCCCTTCAAAAGAAAGGCGCGTGGTCAGTTCCTCATCCCCTTCATACTGACGTTTCATGGCAGGATCGGGCAGGATTTCCCCGTTGATGACCGTCGTGATCTTGTCGTCGTCGTAGACCCATCGCGATACGATGTCGCCGGACAGTTTGGCCCCCGTGCCGATGTGGATGTTTTTCACAAAGGCGTTGTCGCTGATGGCAATGGCGGCTTTTTTCCCGCTCAGTTCTCCCTGTACCGTGAAATCCGTTGCCAGCGGGCCGTCGGTCTCCACCCAATCCGAATCCAGCGTGGCCTCGTATTGATATACATATTGCGAAGCATAGCGCGCCGCGTAGGATGCACGCGAGCCATAGTCATTTCCCAGCTCATTCTGACCAAAGTCAAAAGCAGCGCCGATGCCGCCCTCGCCGTCAGCCGTCACCTTGCTGCCCTCCGCCAGCGTGATCCTGTGATCCTTGCCAAAGGCCGCCAGAATACCGTTGCCATTCGGGCCGTCGGCCTGTACGTTCACGCCCCTGCTGACGGTGACGTTGTTACCGCAGCCATCGATCCGTATGCCGACGGCGGCCATGCCCTTTGTCAACAGAGGAGCGTTCTGAAAAACCGTGTTCCCGCTGCCGTAAATGTGCAGGCCCATACCGTAGGGATTTTCATTGTAAGCGCCGGCAATATAGGCCGTACCGTCCGCATTGCGGGCATAGTACGGCACATCGTTCACAATGGTCCGGCCGTCGCCGTACACGGAACGCCCGAAGAAATCCCGCCGGTCGATGGCATACCCCAGATCCTGCAATACCGCCAGTTCCGCTTCCATAAAGCTCACATAATTTCGCCACACCTGGTGGCTCATCCAACCGTTGCGCAATTCGATATGACTAAGGTTGACAACGTCTTCGTCGCCATATCCTTCGTTTCCGTCGACGGGCAGCCCCGGGACTTTCTGCTCCAGCTTTTCCCCATAATAATTGTACGCGCGCAGTTCCGCCTCTTCCAGCACGTCGCTCACATGACTGCCGGAAAAATAGGGAACAGCCGCATCAAGCCTATCATCAACGTACCTCGGCAGATCAAAATACGGTTCCGTCTCCGCCTCATGGTTCACGGTTTGGATCTCCATGCCCGGCTTCGCCTGCACACCCCGCCAGTCATACAGATGGGATTCATACAGATTCGGTTTTTCGGAAAAACGCGTCAGGGGCAGTTCATGTGCCCCAATCCCCAGCGCATGGCAGATTTCATGGATTACTGTAGGCGTCAGGGCCATATAACTGACCTGGGGCAGCGGCATATCATAACGGTCCTGTTCGCCATCCGGTGGAAACAGAGGCGTGCCGATAACAACAAAGCCCGCCGGACCGTCCTCCGACCTCAGGGTTTTCCCGTCATTGAGGACGGCGTTCGGCGTGGCAACACTGACGGTCTGTCCGTTTCTCTCCACATCGGAATAACCGGGCTGGGCTGCCGCATTATAAAAATCGTGATTGACCGTGACAGCCAGGACGGCCGGCTGCTTTGCAGTCTTCGTATGCCTTAACACGCCTTCCCAATAGTCTGCAGCAAAATGGAGGCGCTCCTTCTGCCAGTCCGGAAGCTCGCCCTGAGAGGTCAGGTAAACCCTGTCCTCCTCAAGCATTATTTCATCGTACCACTTACCCGTAACTTTTTCCCCCGCACCGTAATAATCCAGACGGAACAATCCGTTAGGCGTCGTATACGATGTGACGGCCTCCGCCCTGTGCCAGGGCGTAAGCAAACAAAGCCCCAGGGCAAGGGCCGTCAGTATGGTTTTCTTCCTATTTTTTTGGAGCAGGTTTTTTTTCATGATGATTCCCCTCAACAAAGCGAACCGTCAACCTGTTTTAATTTTATGAAGATTGTAGTGAAATGATAATGAACGTTGACACAAACCGCGATTTGTCCCGACAGTCCTCATTTATTATTCATTATAACAAAATAACCGCAGAAATTAAATCCAATGTCATTAAGTTAATGTCTTTCAGGCATAAAAAAAACTCTGCTTCTAAAAGCAGAGGGTTTTGCTTTAATTGGTATTATTGTTTCCGGATATCTTTCGTGCTGTCTTCGATTGTATCATAATCGTCATAGATTGGATCATCTCCGTAACGATTCCGTCCTACTGTACCTCGCTTACACATCAGGTACAACCCCCATGCCACGTTGATATACGGAATCATGCCCAACAGCAACCACCATCCGGATTTATCCAAATCATGACAGCGCCGAATACCCAATGAAAAACCGGCAACAATAGCCAGAATAATCAGCAATGAATGTAACAGCACATGCAACCACAATAAGTTTTTATGCTGGTATTCCATTCCGGGGCGAAATCCTCCGGCAAAGAGGAAAAACAGCAAAATCGCAAGCAGGATAGGAACAAACGTTGCCACAATCGAGCGAAGAATGAAAGGTTTGCGATTTAATCTTCCACTGAACGTAAAATAATTTTGAGTTATCCCTTTTGAAACACTACGGTTATCCATTTCTCACTCTTCCTATTTCTTTGCTTTTACACTCTTATTATATCAAAACACGCAGTGAAACAAGTTGTATGTTTCCGACATATCCGCCTTCACCATAGCATTACAAAGAAACATAAGAAACGTGTAATATTAATTTCTGTTCCAACCTTTGCAAAAGACCCATTCTCCTTGTACATTTCCTTCTTTTATCTTCGTTTAAACGTTTCTTCTAACACAAAATCCGGATCGATTTCTGTCAGTTTTTCTTTTAGTTTTGTATTTTCTTCCCGTAATCTCATGATTTCTTCATCTTTTTGCTGTACTTTTTTCTTTAACATAGAAAGAATATCGCTAAAATTTTCTTCAATTTGTTTATCTTTTGTCATGTCATGTTGGCCTCCCAATGTAATATCTTTTTAGAATTCTACAAAAATTTTTTCATATTTCATATTTTAATTATATCATACTCATCTTTGCTGAGCAAAACCGGGATTTGACAATCCGTTTTCTACAGCATTTTATTCGACAACAGCTGTTGATGAACACTAATGTAATCTGCGATGGTTAAGCGTTTTCGCTCCGGCATCGAAGAGTGCCCGGAACAGTTTCATAACTGTTGCATAGTCCATGAACTGGTCTGCGTCCTGTTCGTTATCAAGAATTTTTCGTATGGCAACTTCAGGATGGAACTGAATACCCAATACAAACTTCTTATCAGGCCTTTCAATTCCTTCAATTACCTTAATTCCGTTAGTATCAGTAACTGCTGTTACAACAAGCCTCGTTGCATCTACGCTTCGGACAGCCTGGTGATGCCATGAAGGGCATCCTTCTATGCGCCCCCTGCCTACTATGCCAAAGAGCAGAGAATCCTGGTTCAGAATATCTATCCCATGAGCACGGAACCCCTTTTTTCTCCTGTCTCTGTGCTGGTAGGTGTATTCCACTCCCACTTTCGCAAACCATCGGGGAATATCCTGAACGATTTCAGCACCGGATACGATGGACAGCATCTGCATGCCCCTGCAGATAGCAAGTGTCGGTATATTTTTTTCCAGACAGTAAGAGAAAAGAAGATAGTCTGAAACATCCCGTTCCGCGCTGTAATCGCTGTCTACTTCAATACCATGCCAGGGTTGCTCGTTATAATACAAAGTCGGGCTGATGTCCCATCCGCCTGGGAAGATGATGCAGTCAATTCCTTTCATTACCGCAGCGGCGTTTGAATTCTGCCATTGATTGCATTTTACAAGCTTTGCAGCCCTCGATGTCAGAATGCCGTGTTCATCCTTAGAATCTATGAGGTTGCCTTTTTTGTCATAATTCAGATCATAGGACTTCACCATATCGAGAATAACAGGTGTCGCGCCAGCTTCTTTTACTGCTATGATTGTACTTGTATATGAGTAGCTGTCCGGCACGTTGGACCAGGCAATGCCTACTGATACAGGCTTCCCTGATGCTTCTGAAACGATGGCAGAATAACCCATCCAAAAAATAAGGAACAAAACAATAATTGCTACCCGTCCCGGCAGACTACTATTTCTTGTTTCTGATTTCATAATTATATCTTATGTGATCTGTATTCTTCTAAAAATCTGCTTGACTTTTCATCGCTAGTATTTATTGCACTTTTGAGCATTATTATTATTACAATCTGGATTGTAGGCTCCGCCCGCAACATGTTGCAGCGAAGTCTCGTCCAATTCGACATCGGAAAATTCTTCTAAGTACGCCTCAGCTTCTTCTTTGGTCAACTCAATACCTTCAGACTTAGCTAATACAATCAACTCTTCCGCAGTTTGGCATTGCATCGCTTTTGCAATCATTTCTTTTGTAAGTTCGTTTTTGCTAATCGGCATAACAGATCCCCCTTTATGTTAAATAATAACTGCCTTTAATAATATATACAAAACAGGTTCGGCAAAATTGACACTAGCGTCCGTTTTTCTCTCGTCAAAACCGGAGTCGTTTTCTTCCACGGCTGTTGAGTATAGTCCTCCCTGTTTCGTATTATCATAATTCTGCCATAATGTTTTGTCAAATCCCGGCTACCGCCGCCGACAACACCTTCCCGATGGCGTCGCGAATGACAAGCTCGGCCCTGGAATCCGCTTTCGTTTCGGTCTTGTTGATCAGAACAAGATGGCGACCCCGGAAATAATCGATCAGCCCCGCCGCCGGATAGACCACCAGCGACGTTCCGCCGATGATCAGCGTATCCGCTTCGCCGATGGCGCGGACCGCGTTATGCACCACTTTGGAATCCAGGCCTTCCTCGTAAAGCACCACGCCCGGCCGGACGATGCCGCCGCAGTCTTCGCAATAAGGGATCGGCTTGTTCTCTTCCTGCAGCACATAGTCCACCGGATACACCCTGCCGCACTGCAGGCACGGCCACCGGAGAATGGAACCGTGCAGCTCATACACGGTTTTTGAACCCGCCAGCTGATGCAGCCCGATGTTCCGGAATATTCTGTGTTCCCTGTAAAACTCGAAGAACGCTTCCGTATGATTCACAAAGAAACTGTGGGAAGCCATCTCTTCCGGGCGGAACTCCTGGTGGAGCCTTTGGCTGTAGATTCCATTCGCGCTGCGAAAATCCGGCACCCCGGACTCCGTGGACATCCCGGCGCCGCCGAAGAACACAACATTTTTACTCTCTCTGAGAATTTGTGTAAGCGTTTCTATACTGTTCATCGTAATCATCTCTCCGGATAAAACTTATATGTGTGTCAGTGATTTATCCCGGCAAACGGGCAGCGTTCCTCAAAATATCCGGCTCAGTCTCTTCCAAAATCTGTGCAAGCACCTTATGATCCAAATACTGTACACCTTCCACACCGTGATGAATTTTATCCGCTAACTTGCTGTTATAATATGCTTCCATCGCTTCTTCAAAAGAAATACCATACTTTTCTGCAAGATATGCAATGATACGCTCTTCAAGCTTCTCCTGATAAAGCTTTTCCAATACCATTTCATCCATCATTTCACCTCAGCAAAAGAATCGAAAACCAATAGCTTATCAATTGCCTTCTGCGTAATAAAAGCAATCTGATCATAATTCGGATATGCCCGAATCTCTTTCAAAGCCCGCTGCTTGTCCCAGATGCCGGTTCTATACAAATCCACAACACGAAAGACTTTATCATTTGCAACTTTCCCGGAAATCACATCAAACTTCTGATAGTCAGTTTCTCCGTTCCGGCATTTGCAAACAAAGTCTATCCACTCCATTAAATCTTCCGGAAACGTTTTAAGTTTCAGATCACCAAGTTCTTCACTCATTTGATAGCGATTCACAATAGCAGTTCCCTTTTCAAGCAAATCTGCTTTCCGTCTCGCCCAGCGTACCGCCTGTTCTTCGACTGTAGTAACATAAAAACCTTTGCCAAAATCAAGGGAACGATACGAATGAAGCACATCCGGACTTTTTACAATTTCAATTGAACCGTGAAAAACAATCATATTGATACCCCTCTCACAGCCAAATACTTTTGAATATCATCTACCAGATAACCGCTTCCCTGTGTATGAAGAATATCATAATGCGGAATCAGATATCCTTTGATACAACCAGCTTCTTCTAATTTCCGGTAAACTTGTTTCGGCGTCATGTGCCAACGGTCAGCACAGGCGTGTATAAGATACACTACAAATTCCATTGAATCTTTATTCATACTTATAATCCGCCTTTCATCTTTATATGTAGTAATTATATCATGCTCCTCAACTGTTTCCTCAATTAATTATGAGTTTTTCCCCGGTACCTCGATCTTCTTATACTCTCCGGTAATTGAATCGATCACAATCATGGCGGACTCACCAATCTGCGTCCCGTCACGATAAGTCGAGAACACATCCGTGGATATAATCCCGTCCTTCTCAAATATCTTCTTCACCGGCGTATGTCCGACCACCTGCTTATAGATATCCTTCCGAAATACATTTACAGTTCTGTTCTGCGGCCTTAACCACAACGGCGACTCGTCATTCCACAGATGGTTTTGAGACGCATCATTTATAGCAGCTACCACTTCATCTATATCAGCATCCAACAAATCCTCGTTAAGCAATTGCAGAAATTCAACGGTAAGACCGCCATGTGTGAAGAGCACATTGTCAATCCTGTGCATAATTGCAATTTGAGACGGATCCTGCAGACTATTCTTCATTTCTTCAAGCTTGGACATGACCGTTCTCTCCGCATATGGGGAATACCCTGTTTCCAGTCTTCCCCACGGATAGCTCACATCATGATTGCCGTAACACCACAGTGTATCCGGATATGTCCTTGAAAACTCTATAGCTCTATCAAAGGTCTCCTTATACATTTCGGTCTGGAACTCCATATCCCAGTCATCAGGAATGTCCATAAGACAAACAGCTTGATCAGCCTTACTGGCCTTCAGGATATCCTCAGCTCTGTCAAATATCCATGTTTTCAGATGTATATCCGGTATTACAAGAATCCTCATTCTGGTCATTGCCTCGTGGTTATCGTTTGCGTTTCCCCGCGGATTTCACTGAAGAGAGAATAAACAGCCGTTACTTCTTCCCCAACACCAATCCATTCCCTAACAGCCAGGCAAACGCCTTCGCCGTTCTTATGTCCGGCTCCTTAAAGTGGTTGCCCCGATTCCACTCCAGAACACATTCAACTCCCTGCCCTGCCAGGCAGTCATACGCCCTGCGAATATTCTCTCCCACAGCAGCCATCACCGGATTCCGCACCTTTTCTTCCCTGTCCCCCAGACTCAGATAAACCCGCCTGCATTTTATCGCATGCTCTTCCATGTAATCCGCAAAACCGGGAAACCAGACCGAAGGCGACGCTGCCGCCACCCCTGCGAATACGTCCGTCTGATACGCCGCCCACAAAGCAAACAGACCGGCAAGAGAATAACCTCCCACATAATACTGTCTGCTGCCGTCCGAGCATATATCCAGCACAGCAGCCAGTGTTTTCGCCGCGCCACCGCCGAAGCCCTCTTTTCCGAACACGGCCGGCGCATTCCAGGGAGACAGATCCAGATTCCAGTTCTTCACTTTAACGGCAAGCAAACGAAAGTCATCCGCCGTCTTCCGGATAGCTGCCACTTCATTTTCTATCACAGCCAGATCATGGTCATCCACCATCTGAAGCAAAACAGTGGATGAATCCGGATTGCCGTATTCATAAACGCGTGTATCCATAGGCAATATCCTTTTGCATATATATTTCAAATCCCTAACCTGAAGTAAAGCTGCTCGTCAATGACCCGCTGATACTTCTTCAGCACCGGGCTGTAGCCCAGCTTGTCATTAAAGAATCTCATGTTGTAGGCGCTCACAAAGGCAACCTCTGCCGCAAAGGGAATCATGGGATCCCAGGTCTCTCCCCGTTGGTAGGAAATGACCTTCCTGTCCCAGTTGTAGCGGAACTTAAGCGTAAAGCTGTCACCCTTAGTGTACGGGCCGCCAATATACGTCTCATGTTTCCGCCAATACTCGTCCGAGAACTGTACGCTCACCAAATTGACAGCCAGCTGGTACTTTGGGGGCGCATACTGCTCCACCTGCACCGATGACCGGTCCGCATAGTATCCCACGCCCATGCCGCCATCCACCAGCACAAGGTTCCCACCATCCAATGTGCCGGGATAATTGGCCAGTGCCGTTGCCACCGTGACAAACATCAGAACCACTGTAAGCCATACAGTCCTTATACAACTTCTCATGATTATTCCTCCCCGCGCAAGTTACCCCTGCGCCGCCTTAAAGCTCATTATAACAGTTTGTTCCAACCTTCCAAAAGAACCTTATGACCCTCTATGTATTTTTCCCGGAAAATTTCTGCCGTTTCCCTGTCAGCCTGTATTTCCCGCGGGTATTCGCTGCCTATCTGTAAAAATTCCCTTTCGCTGATTTCTGTTGTAGTAAAGAAATCGTCGTTCCGGTTGGGATATCCGTGCCAGGCAAAATACTGTTTCCTGCCTTCAACCGTTCTGAATCCGCAGCCAAACCTTACCTGGTTTGAAATCACACGGAAAAAACGCCGGCCGTCATTTTCCATACCTCTTCTCCTGTAAACTTCGATTTACCTTGCGCCCCTGCTGAGGAAGGCCCTGACCTTTGCACGGAACTTCCTGTAATAGGGCCGCTCCATGAGCATCGCGTGACCCCCGCCCTCTATGATCTCCAGACGGGAATTCCTGTCCGGCAGCGTTTTGTACGCCTCTTCGCATAACGCCGGGGATACATAGGGATCTTTGGAACCGACGATGATGAGCGTCGGAACTTTGATGTCCGCCGTGGGAATCAGCCTTGTATCCGGGCTTACCAGTAAATCCCTCCGGCCGCCGTTAGGGCTGGACGTTTTGTCATTGCGCCAGGCGTTGGAAAGAAACGTGTCCGCCACAGGCCTTTCCACAATGCGGAAATCAATGCCGCCGTCCGGAGCGGTCTGGAAATCCTCCGCCGCGTGCATCCATGTATTCGTATGGAAGGGTTCAGCCACCTGCTGTTCTCCAAGCCCTGCCACAATCGGAGCGTAGAGCACAAGCCTGCGCACCATTTCGGGATGACGCGCCGCAAAACGCCCGCTTGTTACGGTTCCCCAGCTCCACCCCAGCACATCCACGGCGGAAACCTGATCGCGCTGCATTATACACCGCACAGCCGACGCGATGTCTTCCGCCGCGTAATCGGAATCCGGCCGGAAGCCGTCCCCGATACTGCCGGAATTGCCAAACCCCGCAATATCCAGCAGCCAGACTTCAAACCCGTGCCCGGCGAAATAGCGCGCCAGGCTGTAATCTTTATAATCCACATCGAACTCATGGGACGAATAGGTTACCCCCACACGGTTCCGCTCCAGGGGAACGGTCTCCCTGAAGATCTCCGCCGCCAACGCGGATGATCCACACAAAAGAAACAGCAGCAAACAAACGGAAAAGCCGGACAATACCTTCCTCACCCGTTCCATCGTGAGTTCATTTTTGTTGATCGGCATAATGATTCTCTCCTTATTTGTATTACATGACTCTTACCTCGCAGCGGGTGCCGGATTTACTGCTTCGATTTTTACATTCAGATCGTTATCTACCTTCAGCTTATACTGCCTGTCTTCACCCCAACACCACATTCAGCCACTTCTGCTCCCGACCCGAGGGCAGCGCATCCTCCGCCACCCAGCACTCCATACAGTCGAACAGACCCTCACGCGCCCAGCCCCTCACGATACAGCCGGTGCCCGATCTCCGGATTGTTCAGATGCTCCCTGGCGCACTTTTTGAACTCGTTCCGCACCGCCTCATACTTCCAGATCATCTGATACGACAAATACTCCAGACCGGCAAAACGCGGAAAATACAACTCCCACTCCGGCAGACGATTGCTCTTGCTGCTGTTGATGGCCCGGGTGGTGGGATGCAGATTCCAAAACTCATCATGAGCCACATAAGACCAGGGCACAAAGTGATCGATGGAAATGTTCTCCGGCGCCAGCCGATTCTCCCCGTAGATTTCATGAATCGGCGCCAGCTCCGAAAGCAG